>JAXGUU010000237.1:0-6507 GCA_040774145.1 Anaerolineae bacterium | reverse complement strand
GGACTCAAAGCCCGCTACGGTGACGACCGTATCGTCGCTCAGACTCTCGCGGATTCCGGTGTCCTGGGTGACATCTACTACGGTGAGAGCGGTGGCTTTGGTCGCCTGGGTTTGCCCGGCGGCAGCTTCATCAAGAAGGAGACCGCAGGCATCGGTGTGGTGGGTGACTGGGGTGTCTACAGTCTGGATGCCACGCTCTGCCTCATGGGCCACCCGAAGCCTGTGGCCGTCTCGGGTGTGGCCAACAACTTCCTCGGCAAGAGCTATACGCCCATCTTCGGTGCCCACCACCACGGTGGCGATTTCTCACCCGACATGCTTAGCGTCGAGGACTTCGGCGCAGCCTGGGTGCGCTTTGACACCGGCGCCGTGATCACCTTCAAGGCAGCCTGGATCTCGCATCTCAGCGGTGGCGGCAGCCCCTTCCTTCTGGGGACCAAGGCCGGCATGAAGCTGAGCCCGCTGACGCTCTATCGGTGGGAGTTCGGGATGTTGACCGATACGCAGCCCATGAACTACCGCGAGACCGACCCCATCGAGCAGTTCCGGCGTGAGAACATCGCCTTCGCCGAGGCCATTGCCGAGGGGCTGCCGTCGCCCATTCCCGCCGAGCAGTTGCTGCTGACCAACGTGATCATGCAGGGATTGATCGATTCCGCAGCCGTGGGACACGAGATCGAGGTCTCGGTTCCCGAGGTCTAGGTGTCGCTAGGCGCCTCACAGCGGCGCAAAGGAGTCAGGACTATGGTGAAGGTCGGCACGATCACAGCAAGCTTTATGTGGGAGGGCGTCAACTACCAACTGGGTGTGCAATGGGATGCGTTGATGGCTGCCTACAAGGAGCGCTGGACGCCTCCACGTCTCGACGCACTGCTGGCCAAGATTGCAGCGCTGCGGATGCCCTACGTGGAGCTATGGAAGGTGCATACCCAGAACAGCACGTGGGATCCGGGGATGGTTGCTGCCATGCTCGATCAGCACGGCTTGACGGTCGCCAGTTACTGTGTTGGGGGTGTCTCAACCGAGGAAGGCCTGGAGCAGGACTATCAGTTCGCCAAGGCGCTGGGCGCCCCCCTGCTGAGCGGCTCTCTCGGCTGTCATGGTACCGAGACCCTACTCGACGCGTTGGAACGACATGGCGAACGTTATGGCATCGGGTACGCCATCGAGCCGCATGGCACATCGTACTCGCTGGCTGATCCAGCGGAGCTACGCGCGGTGCTTGATCGTCGTTCAGAGCTGATCGGGATCTGTCCCGATCCCGGCTGGTGGACAGGGCAGGGGTTCGATGCCGTAGCGGCGGTACGCCTGCTGCAGGATCGCGTCTATCATACGCACCTCAGGTGCACCCTGCAGCCTTCCGGTGAGCGCATGGCCGGGGCCGAGGAGGTCCTGCTGGTGCTCAAGGAGAGCGGCTACGACGGCGTCTACTCGATCGAGCACGAGCCCAACCACGACCCCTCGCCCGAGCTGGCAGAGGCGCGCGACTTTGTTCTACGAACGATGCACTAGGACTGAATGTCATGCTGTGCTAGAATCACAGATGTAGTTCGAGTGGCATCTCAACCAATATACGGGAGGACACTATGGGTAACAAGAAGTTTCGGGTAGCGATCATCGGTACGGGGATGATCGGCAGCACAGCGCACGCGCCGGCGTGGTCGGCTCTGCCCAACGATGTTGAGCTGGTCGCCACGGCAGACATCCTGCCGGAGCGCGCGCAGCAGGTGGCAGCGGGTTATAACATCCCCGCGCACTACGGAGATTGGCAGCAGATGCTCGACGAGGTCAAGCCGGACATCGTCTCCGTCTGTACGCCCAACTGCTACCACAAGGCACCCACGATCGGTGCGTTGAAGGCAGGGGCGCACGTTCTCTGTGAGAAGCCCATCGCACCCGGTTACGCGGACGCCAAGGAGATGTTCGACGTCGCGGAGTCCGTGGGGCGAGAGCTCTTCATCACCCAGACCTCGCGCTTCTCCAGCACAGCCGATGCCGCCAAGGAGTATGCGGACAACGGGCTGCTGGGCGAGATCTACTACGCCGAGACGGCGGCGATCCGGCGCCGGGGCATCCCCACGTGGGGCGTCTTCCACATGAAGGAGCACAACGCCGGTGGCCCCGTCTACGACCTGGGTGTTCACGCCATCGACCTGCTCTTCTACGTGATGGGCAACCCCAAGGCTGTGGCCGTGAGTGGGCAGACGGTCCTGAAGTTCGGTAACAAGGACGAGGGCCTTGCCACCTCCTTGTTCGACAGTGGTGCGGACGCCGGGCTCCTGATCGAGCCTCGCCCGTACGACTATCGTGAGTTCGACGTCGAGGACTTCGCCTCGGGCTACATCCGGATGGAGAATGGCGCTGTGGTCGTGCTGCGCACGTCGTGGGCCGTCAACATCCAGCAGGGCTCGGGGAGCACCTTCCTGGTGGGTACCGAGGGTGGTATCAATTTCGACCCCTTCACCTACGTCGCCAACCAGGGCCCTTACATGGTGGAGACCAAGCCGAATCTGCCCAGCGATCGTGACGTGGCCTTCTCCGGTCACTTCCGCTATATGGCACATGCCGTGCGCGTGTTGCGCGGTGAGGAAGAGAAGATCGTCAAGCGCGAAGAGGTCCTTAACGTCATCAAGGCGTTGGATGGCCTCTACGAATCCGCTGAGCTGGGGCGCGAAGTTCGCCTCGACTGAACCACGTTGGGTTAGTCAGATCAGGGAGCAGGGAAGAGCCGCACGTTCCCTCTCCCTGATTGATTTGTAAGGAAAAGGAAGAAGACAATGAAGACCTATCGAGTAGGTATCATCGGTTTCGGACACATGCACATCAACAACGTGGCTGCGCTCTACGCCAAGCACCCGCAGGTGGAGATGGCGGCGTGCGCGGACACGGTTCCGGCCAAGCCCGAGCTGCGCTCCGCGCCCTATACGCGGGAGTGGAACAAGCAGTTCGCCCAGACCGAGCTTGGTGTCAAGAAGGCTTATGATGACTATAACGAGATGCTCGAGAAGGAGCAGCTCGACATTGTGATCGTCACCTCGGAGAATGTCCGGCACGCCGACATCGTCGAGGCGTGCGCCAAGGCCGGGGCCAACGTCTGCATCGAGAAGCCCATGGCCGGCACACTCTCCGATGCGCTGCGTATGGCGCGGGCCTGTGAGGCCGCGGGCACGACGCTGTTGGTCAATTGGCCGCTCACCTGGTCGGCGGCGGCACGCAAAGCTAAGGCCCTGATCGATGAGGGCGTCATCGGTCGTGTGCTGGAGGTCAAGTGGCGCGCCGGTCACACCGGGCCGCTCGGGCCTTCGGCTGCGCATGAGGGTGTCAGCGAAGTCGCCGACGGTATGACCGGACCGGAGCGCGGTGCGACGTGGTGGCACCAGGCCGCGGCTCATGGCGGCGCAATGCTCGACTTCTGTTGCTACGGGGCCATGATCTCCTACTGGTACGTCGGTGAGAAGGCCACGGCAGCGATGGGCATGAAGGCCAACCTCAACAGCCATTGGGGTGACGCCGAGGATAATGGCGTGATCCTGGTGCGCTTCCCCAGCGCGATGGCGCTGCTGGAGGGGACGTGGACGACCTTCGATCATGGCGTTCCGACCGGGCCCATCGTCTACGGAACGACGGGCACCTTGGTCGTCGACAACCGCGGCGGTCGGCCTGTTGTGCGGCTGGAGCGCGGGCACGGTCAGACGACGATCTATGAGGTCGAACCCCTTCCTGAGGGCCGGCAGGATGTCGCTCAGGAGTATATTCACCACCTTGAGACCGGCGAGCCGCTGCATCCCTCGCTGGGCCTCTGGTTCAACGTCGACGTGATGGCGATCCTCGATGCCGGTGTGCGCTCTGCGGCCAGCGCCAAGCTCGAGGTCGTTGACAACGCCACCTGGCGGATTGGTTAGCTAGGGACTGGTGAGAACGGATGGATCGGGCCCGATCCATCCGTTCTCACCTACCCCTTCGATTGGGAGTTATGATGCGCAAACACGATCGCGCTGAAGAGCGCACGGCATTTCAGGAATCTGCCCCTTACTATCCGGAAACCGACAGCCGCGCTGACGTGGCCATCGTCTACGGTCTGAACGACACCTTTGAGACGCGCGTGGCCCGTTGGCGGGGCGCGGGCTACCGCATTCACGTCATGACCGGTGTGGCCTGGGGAAGTTATCAGGACTATGTGCGTGGCGAGTGGGACGGCCGGCAGCACTACGACGATGCTCAGGCTGCCGAGGGCGGCTTCAAGCTCGAGCACGGCATATCCCAGGGTCACGACTGCTTCTATATGATGCCGAGCCTGGCCTATGCCCGCTACCTAAGCGAGGGCCTGCGGCGCGTTGTCGACGCCGGCGCTCTGGCGATTCACCTTGAGGAGCCCGAGTTCTGGGTTCGCGGCGGCTATGGCGAGGGGTTCCAGCGTGAATGGGCCGAGTTCTATGGCGAGCCCTGGCAGGATCCGGCCTCATCCCCGGACGCGCGTTACCGCGCCGCTAGGCTCAAGCAGTATCTCTATACCCGGACGTTGGACATCCTCTTCCGCGATCTCAAGGCCTATGCCGCGGAGAAGGGCATCCCCGACTTCAAGTGCTATGTGCCCACTCACAGCCTCGTCAATTACGCGCATTGGCGCATCGTGAGTCCCGAGAGCCAGTTGCTGACGATCCCTGACTTTGACGGGCTGATCGGCCAGGTCTGGACGGGCACCTCGCGTACGCCCAATGTCTACCGCGGCGTTCCCCGTCAGCGCACGTTTGAGGCCGGCTACTGCGAATATGCCTCCTGTGACGCCATCGTCAGGGGAACCGACAAACGGGTCTGGATGTTGGCCGACCCGATCGAGGACAACCCCAGCTACTGCTGGGATGACTATCGTGTGAATTGGGAGTGCACGGTCACCGGCTCATTGCTGGTCGCCGGCAGTGAGCGTTTCGAGATCATGCCGTGGCCCCGCCGGGTCTTTATGGCGAGTTACCCCACGCATAACCTGATGGCCGATCCCCTGCAGCCGATGATGGCCGACTACCTTGATCATCTGATGGCGACAGGCCAGGACGCCCTCTACGTCGACACTCAGCGCGCTTTCGATCTCTTTATGGCGTTCTATGCCGAGAAGGGACAGGAGAGCCGGCGTGAGACCCTCGGTTTTGCCGATCTGGCGACGGAGTCCGAGGAGCTGCGGTTCGGCGATATCCGAGCGACGGTTATCGGCCTCTACCGCGATCTGGCGCAATGGGAGGACCAGGCCGATGCGCAGCGCATGCGCGATGCCTTGGCCCGCTTCCTGCACCGTCCGACGGAGGATCGCGCCGCGATCCCCGAGTCCTATAGCACGGAGTTGCAGGTGGTGTACAACGCGCTGCGGGATATGCACTGGCCTGAGGATACCGAGTATCTCCACGGGCTCACCGGTATCGGATTGGGTATCGCCGATTCGCTGATGTTCCAGCGCGGCGATCCTGAACCGAGCGATCCTGACATGTCCTCGCTCTACGGCCTGGCGATGCCGCTGGTCAAGCATGGTGTGGCGTTGGACATGGTCCAGCTGGAGCGCGCCGGCGACCCCGGTTATCTCGATGACGTGCGCGTCCTGCTGTTGACCTACGAGGGGCAGAAGCCGCCCTCCGCGGCGGTCCACGAGGCCCTCGCGGCGTGGGTCCGGCGGGGCAACGTTCTGCTCCTCTACGGAACCGGCGATGCTTATAACGACGTCCGGGAGTGGTGGAATGAAGATGGCGACGGCACGGCGGAGACGACCTATGCGCGGCCCCAGGATCATCTCACGGAGCTGCTGGGTGCGTCACGCACGCCCGAACCGGGCATGGTGGCTTGTGGGCAGGGTTTCCTGGTCTACGTGCCTGCGTCACCTGCCGCGTTGGCCCACGATGACACCGGACCCGCACAGGTGCTCAGTCAGGTGGCCGCTGCTTGTGAGAAGGTCGGGCTGCCCTGGACGACGGGCAACCACCTGGTCCTGAGGCGCGGGCCCTATGTGGCGGCTGCCGGTATGGATGAGTCGATTGAGGAGGCGACCCTGACCCTGACGGGTACCTACGTGAACCTCTATGACCCCGGATTGCCGGTGATCGCCGACCCCCAGATCGCCCCTGATACGCGGTGGTTGTTCTACGATCTGGCCCGGTGCCCCGACACCCCTTGGGTGATCGCTGCCGCCGGTCGTGTCGAGGATGAGCGGGTCGCCGGCGATGCGTTGGTCTTCACGGTCGAGGGCATGGCTGAGACGGTCTGTGCTGCTCGCGTCCGTGTCCCCTCTGCGCCGGTGTCGGCGACGGCTGACGGCGTGGAGATCGATGTGCAATGGGACGCGTCCTCTCGGACGGCGCTGGTGCGCTTCCCCAACCGCCCTGCGGGGGTGGAGGTTCGGGTCTCCTGGCGCTGATCCCTGCCGTGGCGCGTCGATCGATGCCGGCACGTTGGCTGTGCCTCGTCCTGCTGCTAACGAGCTTTGCGGTCCGCTGCGGACCGTCGGAGGTGGTTGTGATGACAAGTAAT
>JAXGUU010000236.1:0-6508 GCA_040774145.1 Anaerolineae bacterium | reverse complement strand
TCTCCGCCAGGATTTCATCGAAGCGTTCCATCTGCCCCATCTGCCTGAGCTGTGCCTGAAGGTTGGAGAGCATCCCGCCGGGGATCTGCGCGTCGAGGATCTCGTCGTCGTGTGAGGGATAGCCCAGCGAGGTGAGGAGGTCGCGCAGAAGGCCCCGTGCGTGGCGCAGATCGGTTGCCTGCGCACGCTGCGTCAGTGTTAGGATCTCGTCGACGCGTCGCCGGTCGATTCCCTCAAAGGTGACCGGGCGCGTGACGCGGTTGTCCTCCGCGATAAAGGGCTTGAGCTCCTCGGCGATCCCATGGAGCCGGGTCTGGGCCTGCCGGATGCGCGCCTTATCAAGGCCGTGGTCAAGCCCGAGGGCTTCAGCGAAGACCGTCAGGACCTCCACGGGGGGATGCGATGTCCCCCCGGCAAAGGGCGTGATCGCCGTGTCGATGGTGTCGATGCCGGCCTGCATCGCCAGGATCGCGTTGAGGGTGGCGATGCCGGTGGTGGTGTGGCTGTGGCAGACAAGGGGTACATCGACGGCTGCGCGGAGCTTGGCGAAGAGCTCCAGAGCGTCCTCGGGCTGAAGGAGCCCCGCCATATCTTTCACGGCGATGCGGTCGGCGCCCTCATCGGCGAGCTTGGTCGCCAGCTCGACATAGTAGTCGGTTGTGTGGACGGGGCTGACGGTGTAGCTCATAGCCGCCTCCACCACGCCGCCGTAGGCCTTGACCGCGAGCAACGCGATCTGCAGGTTGCGCCAGTCGTTCAGAGCGTCGAAGATGCGGATGAGGCCACTGCCCGAGCGCACCGCCTCCTTGATGAAGTCGATGACCAGATCGTCGGGGAAGGGCTGGTAGGCGAAGAGGTTCTGACCTCTCAGGAGCGTTCTGAACCGGTGAGGGGCGGCGAGCACGGCATGGAACGCGTCGAGGCGCTCCCAGGGATCCTCGTTGAGATAGCGCACGCAGCTATCCAGTGTGGCGCCGCCCCATAGCTCGATGGCCTCGTAGCCGGCGTCACGGATGATCTGCAGAACGCTCACGGCCTGCGGCGTCGTCATTCTGGTGGCGGCTAGGCTCTGCTGACCATCCCTGAGTGTAAGGTCGGTGAAATGGATCTGCTTCACGTCGCGTCTTCCTTTCATCTATGCGCTCAGTCTAGATGATCCGACATGATTGACAAGGTGCGGTTCACCTTCGGTCAGCCCTTGAGGAGCGCCCAGAGCAGGCAGCCGCCCATCACCACGCCCCCTGTCAGGCCCGCGCCGATGAGTTGCCAGAAGACGAGCTGCCCGACGGTCTCGAGCGCCCAAACCAGCCCGTAGACGGTGATGAGCGGTGTCCTTGCCGCTGCCGGGGGTGCGGCGGAGGGCACGGCAATCCAGGTGATCAGGGCGGAGATGACGAACCAGCCTGCGTAGTTGCTCCAGGGAATGCCGAAGAAGCCACGGGTGCGTGCGCGATGGAGGGGGCCGGGCCTGTGCTCGGCTGCCCGATCATGCGCAGTTGGTGACGCACGGTCCTCGCGGCTGTGCCACACCCATAGCCCCCAGCTAACCATCTGGGGATCGAGGAAGAGGTCCCAGGCCGTGAAGGCGAGGGCGCTCGCGACGACGAAGCCTAGGCTGCGTCCGCCGCCGGCTATCGCTGCGCCGACGGCCCAAGCCGGGGCCAGCATCATCAGCCATGCGACCGGGATGAGCAGGGGCACGCCGCCCAGCTGTGGCTGCAGACGTTGTGTGTAGTGGTAGCGCCCGAAGGGGATGCCCGTCTTTGACCCCACGAACTCCGCTAGCCACCCCAAGACCAGCACGAGCGCCACCGAACGCAGGGTGGTCGTGACGCCCCAGACGGGCAAGAGGATCGTGATGACCGTCGCGGCCTGCAAGAGGACGCTCGCGATGATGACGTAGACGCGTACGCGCTCTCCCCACGTGCGGATCAGGGCCGGCAGGGAGAGCATCGTGAGCAGCCATAGCAACAGGAGGCCCCGGCTCAGAGGGCTGAACTGCATCCACAGCATCACCAGCCAGTTGTTGGCCATCGGCTAGCTCCTGAGGAGCGGGGCGAAGTCACCGCCGATCTCCATACCGGCGCACGCCCCGGTGCCGCTGTAGATGATCATATCGCTGAAGCGGGTGCGCAACGTGACATCAACCCGGGCGCTGAGTGTCTCGGGAACAGGGCGTCCCATATCGTGACGGCTCGGGCCACGGAGCTTGCCGGCGTCAGCGCGATGGGCGACGATGTCCAAGACGTAGAGAGCATCCTGCAGGCGCCAGGTGACGACCTCCTCGGTCAGCGAGAGGTGGGTCGTCTTGGCCCCGGTGTAGGTTGCGAAGCGGATCAGGGTATCGTCGAGGAGCAGGCCCACGATGAAGCCGGGGAAGGCCCGCCCGATCCATGGGATCATCGCGATGGAGGCGGTCAGGCTGATGCCCGGGGTCGCAAAGTGGTTCGTCTGCATCCAGACCCAGCCTGAGGGAAACGACTGTCCCCAGTCTTTCTCGATGTAGCCGCGGCCCTCGGTGAAGTCGATGCTTGTCTCCCCGGCGGTCAGCGTGCCGCTCAGACCGTGGTCTAGGCTCAGTACACCGTGATAGCATTCCATTCTCGGCACCCAGGTGTACCAATCCATGATGCCGGGTGAGGTCGGTATGACGGGCCAGGGACGCGTGCCGAGGAAGCGCACGTCACCGTGCAGCGAGAGGTCGCTGTGATCAACCTCGATGTGCATGTGGTCCCACGTGAAGGTGTTCGGGCCAACCCGGACGTTCACGCCGCGCTCGTCCGCCGCAAAGCCATCGACGTCATACCGCTGATAGATGGCCTTACCCGACGCGTCCTCCAAGACCTGGACGAAGCTGTGCGGATCGTCTCCGGCTGTGCTGAGTGAGATGCCGGGGATGATGGCGTAACGATGGCGGGTTGTGCGATCTACGACCTTGAAGTACCAACCCTCGAAGAAGGGCGAGCGCTTGCCGTCTCCGTGATAGCCCTCGAAATGGAGCCACCTGGGGTTGAGCAGTCTGGGGATCATCGTCGCAGCCTTTCCCGCTGATCAGGTCAGCATCAGCGCGTGGATGAGGTCGAACAGGAGCAGGAAGCCCCCCTGTAGGACCACGGACCAGCCGGACCCTCGCCAGACAGCGCTCTCGCGACCCTTGGTTCGCGCCAGCGCGAGGCCGCCCGCGATGTAACCGACATCCAGGGCGCTGTTGATCAGGAGGATCCTGCGTAGTGAACGGCGCGCCTCACGCTGTGCGGAGCTCGTATGGTTCTGGGGCTGATCGGCCTTGGTTCGTGCGCCTCTCAGGCCGAACAGGCCGATCCCGGCGTTGACCGCTCCCCATCCGGCAGCCTGGGCGCCGAAGCCGCGCCACCAACCAGCCGGCTGCAGGGTGAGCGCGATGCCCGCTCCCACGCTCAGCGCGCCCCAGCGCAGCAAGCGTTGCGCCAGCCGTGCCTGTTCCTGCCAGATGTCGGCGTGTACCTCGTCGCCTTGCTTCGTAGTTTGCATCATGACCTCCTTGGTCGGGCGATGAGTTCTAGGCTGCCCGGTCATCGGCCCTGCCGTGATACCCCGTCACACGGGCTCGCCACCAGATGCCGGGCAGGCGTCGCAGCTTGTCGGTCGAACTGAGATGGGCCCGCCGGCTGAAGACATCCATATCGTGGACCTCGATGTCGTCGAGAATCGCGCGATAGAGTTCTGCGGCTGCTCCGATCGCGAAGCGACCGTCACGGTCCAGCATCTGAACGCCGGGAAGAGATTCCGCGTAGATGGTGCGGACACGATCCATCTGAAACTGCATGAAGGCGCGCCAGCGATCATGCACCACGCCCGTCGCAATGTCGGCTTCGGAGAGCCCAAAGCTCGCCAATTCGTCCAACGGCAGGTAGAGACGGCCGGCTGCCCAATCCTCTGCAACGT
Organism: Anaerolineae bacterium; assembly: GCA_040774145.1. GTDB lineage: Bacteria > Chloroflexota > Anaerolineae > B4-G1 > SLSP01 > PWVB01. Next base: position 2,584 of record JAXGUU010000236.1, on the reverse strand, counting down.
CCCGCAGGATGTTCGTGAGCTGTAGGGCAACCCCGAGCTTCACGGCGTAGGGCACTGCCTCGGGTCCTGAGAAGCCGATGATGTGCATGGCCATCAGGCCGACGGTGCTCGCCACCCCGTAGCAGTAGGCAGCTAGCTCCTCAAACGTCCGGTAGCGGATGTGGCGCGGCAGCGGAGCGGCGTCGCATCCAAATGCCTGCGACGCCGCTCCATCGTTCAAATCGCGGGCGACGCCGTCGATCAGCTGCTGAGCATAGACGCGGGGAATGCTATAGGCTGCCTGCACATCGGTCCAGGCCAAAATCAACTGGTGCCTGGTCGGCGAATCCTTGTCGCCGCGCTCGATGAGAGAGCGCGTGCGCCACTTCTCGAGTGCCTCGCGGGGCGTCGATGCTAGGGCGTCCGGCATATCGTCCACGATATCGTCGGTGGTGCGACAGTAGGCGTAGAGCACGCGCGCCGCGTTGCGCTTCGCCCGCGGCAGCAGCCCGGACGCGAGGTAGAAGGTGCGGCTGTGAGATCTGGTGATCCGCTCGCACGTTTGGTAGGCTGCTGAAGGGGCAGAACGATCAGGATCGATCCGGAGCGTCTCGTGATGACGGTGGATCCCCTCGAATGCCCAAGTCAATAACTGGTGCTCCCAAGATACAGCATCTGTTCCCATAGTCTCAGCCCACTCTATCGCGCCTCACGATCGCCCCGGTTGCTGACCTCATCGCAACGTGGGCAGCAGTATAGTCGATATCAGGTGCCTGTGCGAAGCAGACACAGCCCGCGCAGCGTTCTCCAGCAGCCGCCGATCAAGTCTGGCTCCATTGGCCACATTGCGACTATGTTTTGACTCGTGTTTGTCAAAGTATAATCGATGTCATGCGAACTGCAAGGGGCCCAGCGGCTGCGCACGTCTGCAGTATGCAGCGAAAGACGCGGGCGCGCGAAACGGGTGCGGGTCCGGTGTCCGGTCAGCTAGCGGATGGAGCTTTCAGACGCGCCCCGCTCTCCGTGTCGAAGACGTAGAGAGCGCTCTCGGGGAAGGTGGCGTGGAGCGGATAGCCCTGGGTCAGGCGCGTCTCCAGGGTCGTGATGACGGTGAAGCGCAGCGCATCGGTGCTCACGAAGGCAGTCTGCTGTCTGCGGCCGAAGTCGGGTTCGACAAGATCGATGGTGCCGCTCAGCCGCAGACCCTGGGGGTGGGGGACGTGCTCCACCGGGCCGATCTGTGCGGCCTCGGGTCTGACGCCGATCGTGATGCGTTGGCCCGCCTCAACGGTGGATACAAGGGCCTTGGCGATGCGCATACGGTGGTCAGCGTCCACGACCAGATGTCCATCGTTCACCGTCGTCTCGATGAGGTTCATGGGCGGCATACCCAAGAAGCCTGCCACGAAGAGGTTGGCGGGGTCGCGGACGATGGTATTGAAGGCGCCCACCTGTTCGACCCGACCTGCCCGCATCACGGCGACCTGGTCGGCCAGCGCCATCGCCTCGGTCTGATCGTGCGTCACGTAGAGCGCCGTGATGCCAAACCGGTGGAGCAGGCGTTTGATCTCGGTACGGGTGCGCACCCGCAGTTTGGCGTCGAGGTTCGACAGGGGCTCATCGAGGAGGAAGAGATCGGGTTGGCGCACCAGCGCCCGGGCGATGGCCAGTCGTTGTTGCTGGCCTCCTGAGAGCGTGCCGGGCTTGCGCCTGAGCAGCGCCTTGAAGCCGAAGCCCATCATCTCCGACGTTATGCGGATGCGCTCCTCGGCCTCCGGGTCGGGTGCGTGGTGCATGCGGAAGAAGAAGCTGAGGTTCTCGTGACCGTGGAAGTGAGGATAGAGAGCGTAGCTCTGAAAGACCATGCCGATGCGCCGCTCACCGGGCGGTACATCCTGCATGTCGCGATCATCATAGGCGACCAACCCTTCGTAGTCCGTGAGGCCCGCGACCACGCGCAACAGCGTGCTCTTGCCGCAGCCTGAGGGGCCGACGACGACCGTCGTCGTGCCGTCGGGGATCACGAGGTTCAGTCCGTCCAGCGCGCGAATCTCGGTCTGGACGATCTCAGCGACCTCGTCGGTGTGATTGCGGGTGCCGAGCCACTTGCTTGCATAGGCGCCGGATTGGAAGATCTTGCTGACGTTCTCAAGGCGGATGGTGGCCATTGTGTGCTCCGGAATGGGCTGGGTGTCTAGATCGTCAGTGGCCAGATGAGGGGCACGAGGACGATGGCGATCAGGAAGACGACGACCGTGAGCAGCGAACCGACCTTGGTGAAGTCCAAGAACCTGTAGTGGCCGGGACCATAGACGATGAGACAGGCAGGCTCGAGGGGGGTGATGAAGGAGCAGCTGGCGCTCAGGGCGATGATCACGGCAAAGGCCCGGGGATTGAGTCCCAGGCGGAGGGCGGTCTGGATGGCGATGGGAAGGACCAGGACGGCGGCGGCTTGGTTCGACATCGGCTGCGTCAGGAGCATAGTGATGAAGTAGAAGAGCGAGAGCAGTGCGATGGGATGGTTGATCCCCGTGAGCACGATGACCTGGGAGGCGAGGAACTCGGCGGTACCGGTGTGCTCCATTGCGGTGCCGAGGGCCAGCAT
>JAXGUU010000235.1:0-6521 GCA_040774145.1 Anaerolineae bacterium | reverse complement strand
TGCGCCGGCGCCACGGTCCGCAGCGGCATATTATCCTCGAGAAGCACGGTGAGATTGTCCGGAATCACGGGAGGTGAGATGAAGGTGGTAAGCTTCGTCACGCCGGCGGGCCCTGCACCACCGGTGGGACGATTGCGGCGTAGCGAGAGCAGCGTGCCGACAGCCACGCTCACGATCACGCAGCCGCCGACGATGATCAACAGAATCGCCCATGTCGGCGGGTAGATGCGCTTTCGTTCCGTCGCCTCGCCAACGGGGGGAGCGTGATGGACCGGGCCGGGGTCGCGGCCCGCAGTAGGTGGCGGCGGCGCTACGGGTGACACCTGGTCCACAGCGTCCTCAGATCCCGACCCTGCCGTGAAGTAGTCATAGGCGCGGCGCTTTTCGGCATTGGCCAACACCTCATAGGCCTCGTTGATCTCCTTGAAGCGCGCTTCAGCATCAGGGTCGGTGCTTAGATCCGGATGGAAGGCACGCGCACAACGTCGGTAGGCCAGCCGGATCTCCTCCAGCGAGGCATGCTGCGACACGCCCAAGACCGCATAGTAGTCTTTCACCGCTTTCTGGTTCATCGACGCCATCCTCGCAGACGCCCAACCGCGATCGTCACGGTATGGCCTCCGGCAGCGTGGGTGGAACGATCCGCACCTTCACCTCGGGCCGTGAGGCCTCGATGAGCCGGTCATAGCCCAACAGCGGGACGAGCACCCTCACGGTACTCACCGTCGGTACGGTGAAGGACAGTTGCCCCTGTTCATCGGTATAGCCCTGGGCCAGCTCGCGACTGCCGTCGGCGGAGAGGACCAACACGAAGAAACCGGCTACGCCCTCACCGGCGCCCATCTGTGCGTCGAGGTCGGCATCGAAGTAAACGAGGACCCGGAAGGTGCGAAAACCCTCGGGCTCCGGCGTGGGTGTCGGCGGCTCGGGCCGCGTGATCAGACGGAAAGTCAGCGACACGTCTCGAGCCTCTGTCTCGGGCTCCGGGGTAGGCGTTGCGACGGGCGATGTGGGTGGCCTCGGCGTTGCCGTGGTAACGGGCGGGGGCTGGGTCAGCACAGGGTCCTTGCTGCCCGGCGTTGGTTGACCCGGCAGGGGCGTCGCCTGTCCCGGCGCTGTCAGCTGACAGGTCACCGTATAGGCACTGTTCACCGTGTCGCGCCTCGCCATCCGCGTTCCCTGTCCGATCAGGATGTAGAGCCATCCCTCATACGTCGCATAGTAGGAGAGACGGCTGTTGAAGTTGCCCAGAGCGATATCGTCGTTGGACATCAGGTAGTGCTGCTCACCGGGGCCACTGTAGAAGGCCATGCGGGGATCGACCCCCGGATCGAGATCCGAGGTCTCGCAGGTCAGCTGCAGACCCGGCTTGACGCGTACCTTGAGAAAGTCGTTGTCGACGTCGGCGCCACCCCACGGCACGAAGTTCATACGGTAGTTGATACCCGGGGCAATCGTCGTAGCGAGGTCGAAGCTGAAGTTAGGTTCGTACTGGTCGAACCCCGACATCCAGGTGGCGTCCGGGCTGGGGGTCGCCGTTGGACCGGGCTGCGGCGTGAAGGTAGCCGTCGGCGGCGGGACGGAGCCGAGGATCAGGCTATAGGTACCTCCGCGGCATTGCTCGCTGATCTGGAAAACCTCGAAGTAGTAGGGACCGTGATTCTCCGCGACTAACTCTGCTCTGGCGAAGGTGCCATCAAAGGTGTTGGTGTCCGTGATGATGGGGACTCGATCAAGATTGTACACAATCATACCCAGATCGTAGTTGTTGGTTCTGTCCGCCTTAGCTTGTATGGTATAGCGATAGCCGATGGTGGCGTTGTCGAGCCGGTAGAAATCCGAACGGGTGGCTACCTCTGCACCCACCGGATATGGCCCCGCGCCCTCCAGAAGTGACTGCTCCGTGTAATTCGCGATACTTGCAGCCATTTCGATGGTCGTGTTGTCAATAGGGGCCTTATCGGTTGTAGTGATATCGAGCGTACACACAATGCTATCGACTGTGGCGAGACCTGAGATCAGTGGCAGGGCAGGCTCAAACGCAGCCAGCGATTGGCCAGTCACCCCCCGCTCTCCAACCAACGAACCACGGACATCCTCAGGCAGGGGCGCAGATGAAGAGGCTTCTGCACTGTCTCCGGGCAGTAGAGACAATAGAGCCAGCAACCCTAATAGGCCTCCAAGCAAACTGATCAGTGCGACCGGCCCCTTGAACCTGTGCGTGACCTTCATCTGGACTTCCTCCGTCCCTCGCCTGATCTCCCAATACCTTCGGGAGAGAGCCGAGATGGGGATGCTGTCTGCTGTTGTAACGTCCCCATCCAAGCACCTAAGTCAATGCTCCGATACAGGTTCCATTGGAGCCATACTCCCCAACAGCTTCTTAACACCGATGCCGTTCCCGAAGAGCACAGTGACCATCTCGTGGCGCCCTTCCAGAATGCTCTCGATGACCATGCCCTCACCGTAGAACGAATGGGAGACCCGCTGCCCGGATTTGTACTGAAGCTCGGGCTTGGATACCGCAGCACTAGGGGCCGGTGACGATGTTCGCCACGACTGTGACGCCCAACTCGGGCGCGAGGCCTGTCGCCGGCGATTGGAGGACGCTTCGAGGACTGTATCAGGCAGGTCCTCCAGGAAACGAGAGGGCGCCGAAGGCTCGCTGTCACGATAGCCGCGCCAGCTGCGGCGGTAGGCATAGGTCATATAGAGCCGGCGTTCGGCCCGCGTCATCCCTACATAGAGCAGGCGACGCTCCTCCGCCACCTCGACCGGCGATTCCATTGACCGACTGTGCGGCAGCAGACCTTCCTCGAGTCCTGTCAAGAAGACGACCGGGTACTCAAGGCCCTTGGCGCTGTGCAGGGTCATCAACGTGACCGCATCGACTTCCTCAGAAAGCTCGTCGACATCGGCGACCAACGCCACGTCGGCCAGGAAATCGACCAGCGAGACGCCGGGGGACTCCGAGACCACGCTGCGCAGCGCCATGACGTTCTCCCAGCGAGACTCACCCTGGTCGCTACCGTCTCGCGTATAGGACTCATAGTCGGTGTCGATCAGGATTCGGTCGATCAACTGAGCCACGCTGGACGTCTCTCGCAGCTCCACCCACTGATGGACCAACATCGCGAAGGCCGATAGCACACGCTCGGCTCGGCTGCGCAGATTGTCCGATGCCACCAGCGCCTGTAGACCCTGATAGAGGCTTCCGCCGCTGCGCTGTGCCGCCTCCGCGACCCGGCTGATCGTGCGCGCCCCGATCCCACGCGGCGGGACGTTGACGACACGCATAAAGCTGACGTCATCGTGGGGATTCAGCGCCAGGCGGAGAAACCCCAGGACATCCTTGATCTCCTTACGCGAATAGAAGCGCGTCGCTCCGATCAGGCGATAGGGGATATTGTGACGGATAAAGCTCTCCTCGAGCGCGCGGGACTGTGCGTTGGTGCGGTACATCACCGCGATGTCACTGTGTTTGTGGCCCGTCTGCAAGAGACGCGAGGTCTCGCGTACAACATAATCCGCCTCTTCCTGCTCATCGTAGGCCTCGTGCAGGACAATGGGCTGTCCACCGGTCCGCTCCGTGAAGAGGTGCTTCGGCGTGCGGTCAGCGTTGTGCGCGATGATCGCCTGAGCTCCATCGAGAATCACCTGCGTCGACCGGTAGTTCTCCTCCAATAGGAAGTCCTGCAGCTCGGGGAAATCCTGCCGCAATCTCACGATATTGCGATAATCCGCACCCCGCCAGGAATAGATCGACTGATCCTCATCGGCAACGACGTAGAGGCTGCGATGCTCAACAGCCAATTGCTTGAGGATCACATACTGAGCGACATTCGTGTCCTGGAACTCATCGACCAGGAGATGACCGAAGCGCTCCCGATAGGACTGTACGATTTGGGGATCACTCTGAAAGAGCCGTGCCGTCTCCATCAACAGGTCATCGAAGTCCAGGCCATCGTTCTTGCGCAGGGCCGTCTGATAGCGCTCGTAGGCGCGTGCGACAATCTCGTCATAGTAGGTGCGGGTGGGGTAGTCCTTGGGCAGGAGGAGCTCGTTCTTCGCCGCCGAGATCGCTCCCAACAAGGAACGCGGGCGGTACCGCTTATCGTCAAGGCCCATATCGGCGACGACCTGCTTCATCACGGTGAGTTGGTCATCGGTGTCAAAGATCAGGTAGTTCGATGAAAGGCCCAGGTGGTCGGCCTCGCGCCGCAGCACACGAGCGCAGGTCGCGTGAAACGTACCTACAGCCATCGCGCGGGTCGCCGTCTCACCGAGCATCGTCCCCAAGCGATGGACCATCTCGCGGGCCGCCTTGTTGGTGAAGGTGACCGCCAGGATCTGCCAAGGCGCGATCTTCAACTCCGACAGCATCCAAGCGATACGGTGGGTCAGCACACGGGTCTTGCCCGAACCCGGACCAGCCAGCACCAGCGCCGGGCCGATCGAAGCTGTCACGGCAGCGCGCTGTTGGACGTTGAGTATGCGAAGTAGGGGATGATTATCGTATTCCATACACACAATTGTAACATGGTGATGCACCCGAGCAAATAGGGGGGTGCAGGAGGGGATCAACGCTTGCGGACGATGCTCCACAGGATCCTGATACCCATCAGGATCGCCACGATGAAGGCTACGATGACGGTGGCCTGCACCAGCCAGCCGGCCCCGGTCACGGCTGGAATCAGCCATGCCAACCCCACGATCATCCCTGTAATGATGAGACTCAACGCCAGGCGCGTGACAAGCCGATCGAGGAAGTCGAGGCTCCGATCATCCATGGCCAAAGGGATCGGCTCATGCTTCTCCAACCTGTCAATGATCAGCTGTCCGGCGTGGGGCAGTTCGTCGATCAGGTCCATCCACGCCAGACCGCGACGCACCGTATCCGAGATCCAGCGGCGATCAGGGACGACGGTGCTCAGGATGAGACGATTCACGTAGGGCGCCGAGAAAGCAAAGATATCGAAGTCGGGGGCGAGCTTGAAGCCGATACCCTCCATCATCGCCAGGGTCTTCGCGAGCAACCAGAAGTTCGCCGGCATCTTCAGCCGGTGCTCAAAGACAACGGGCATCACGTCCTCAAGCAAGGCCTCGAAGCGCAGCTCCTTCAGAGGCAAGCCGCTGTAGTGCTGCAGCAACCGCTCGATGTCGCGCGTCAAGCTCCGGCGATCGACGGCGACCGGCGCAGCGCCGATGTGGATGAGCTCCTCGGTCACACCCTTGGCGTTGATCTGCACCGCCGCAGTATAGAGTCGGATGAGGTTCACGCGATCTGCCCGGCTCAGATACCCGACCATCCCGAAGTCCATCGCGCCGATGACGTCGCCCTTCATCACAATGAAGTTGCCCGGATGCGGGTCGGCGTGGAAGAAGCCGTCGAGCAACACCTCCTGGATGATCATTTGCGCAGCGTTGGCAGCGATCTTTTGGCGATCGCACCCCGCCGCATCGATCGCCTCGATCTGATCGATCTTGATACCCTCGATGTACTCAAGGACCAACAGCCGCTTGGTGGTCAGCTCCCAGTAGATATAGGGAATGTGCACACTGGGATTGTCGTGGAAGCTCTTGCGAAAGCGGTCGGCGTTGCGCCCTTCGGAGATGTAGTCAAGTTCGCGCCGTAATGTGTCGGCGAAGTCCTCGGCGATCTCGACAAGATCGTAGACCTCGCCCAGCGGCGTGTGCTCCTGAACGTAGGCGGAGATGTCGTGGATGATCTCCAAGTCGGTGTGGATGTTCTGCACGATATTCGGTCGCTGGATCTTGAGCGCCACCCGTTGGCGCGTCGTCAGTCTGGCGATGTGGACCTGCGCAAGCGAGGCGGAGGCGACGGGCACCGTATGTAGCTCATCAAAGACCTCCTCAAGGGGGCGCCCGACCTCAGCCTTGAGGAACTTCTCCATCACGTCCCAACCCACGGGCTGGACCCGATCCTGAAGTTTGGCCAGTTCGGCGATGTAGTCGGGAGGCAGCAAATCGGGGCGCGTGCTCAGGACCTGTCCTAGCTTCACAAAAGCCGGTCCAAGCTCTTCCAGCGCCTGCCGAAAGTGGAAGGGCAGCGAGGCTGCCTCTTGTTTGGGGAAAGGGTGGAGGTCGCGCAGCCAGAACGGCTCCAAAGGCAGGTGCGCCAACGCAAAGCCAAAGCCATGCCGCGTGAAGACAGCCAGGATCTGCCGATAGCGCTGCAGATGCCGGATGGGTCGGGAGATGGTCGGGAATCGGACCCCCGTCATCCCCACGTCACAGCACCTGAGACGAGATCGACCCGCGCCCTATGCGCGCACACACCAGCGGACAAACGCTCATCCATACCCCTTGATCCGGTAATGCACCAGGGTCCATAGCACGGTGAAGCCATCACGCCAGGAGATCTTCTTGCCTTCTGTAAACTCGCGCCCGCTGTAGGAGATCGGCACCTCGTAGATACGGTAGCCGCTGAGCAGGATCTGTGCGGTGATCTCGGGGTCAAATCCCCATCCCCGTGCCCGCAACCGCAGCTTATCAGCTAC
>JAXGUU010000234.1:0-6574 GCA_040774145.1 Anaerolineae bacterium | reverse complement strand
GCCACTCAGGTATCTTAGGTTTTCGCGCCAAACTCCCAGCGCTGAACGGAAGATCCATATGGCGACCAACAGACCGGCGATCGGATCGGCTAGGGGATGGATGAACTGCGAGGCCAGCGTGCCCAAGAAGGCCGCCGCCGACGTGAGGACGTCGGCGAGGTTGTCCTTGGCGGCGGCTCCAAGGGTTGAGCTTCCGGTGAGAGATGCGGTTCGTGAGATCGAGACGTACATCGCAGCCTTGACGGCGGCGCTCACCAATAGGGCCGCGGTCGGCCATCCTGCCGCGACCGCCGTGCCCCCCTCCATCAGCCGCAGGACGGCAGCTCTGCCGGCCGCATAGCCTGCCAGCGTCATCGCCGAGGCGACGACGAGCCCCGCCAGAGGTTCGAAACGACTGTGTCCCTGCGGATGGCTGAGGTCGGGGGGGCGCATCGATAGCCACAGCCCCAGGGCCATCAGGAGGGAATAAGCGACGTCCGAGGCTGAGTTCGCCGCATCGGCGTAGAGCGCGACGCTGCCCGAAAGGTGGGCAACGACGCCCTTACCGATGGCAAGTAGCAGGTTGCCGGCGATCGTGATCCAGAGCGCGCGACGGAGTTGCCGCCAGCGGGCCTCATCGGGTTGAGCGTCTCTAACAACTTGCATATCACTCAGGTTTCCTAGAGGCCAAAGAGCAGGGTCGGGTGTCCCTGCTCCAACTCGTGGTGGCGCACGACTTACTCGACCGGATAGCGGAAGTCGTAGATCTCGCCATGCTTCTGCCAGGTCCTTCCGCAGCTGCATGTGAACGAGGCCTGCGGCGGGGCGCCTAGAGGTGCGCCGCATGCCGGGCAGCGAAAGAAGGCCTCTGGTAGCGCTGCACGTTTGGCGTCCTCAGCGAGAGCGCGCACGAAGACGCTGGGGCTCAGCTGCCATAGGGAGCCGGTCGGCTGGGCCAACGCATCCATAGCCACCAGGAGACGGTGGGGTAGCCGGCGCTTGAGTACCCCGATGCGGAAGTGGGATACCGTGCGCACCGCGTTCCGGCGGAGCTGGACATGGGCCAGTTGTTCCCAGATCCATTTAGGGTGGAAATTGAAGTTCAGGTCCACAAACTCGACCGGCCGGCGGTCGAAGGGCGACCAGCTCTGGCGTCCCAGTAAACGGCGGGCTATGGCCTTGAGATTGAGCTTGTTGGCAAATTCCAGCACAAAGGCACCACCGGGTGCCAGGACCTCGGAGACCTCGCGCAACACCCCCGGCGCGTCCATGGCGTGATGCAGGGTGCGGATCATCGTCACGGTGTCGAACCTTCCCGCTTCGAAGGGCAGGTGGTAAAAGTTCGCTTGGACGAAGACGTAATGGGGGCGGCCCTCTGAGGCGCCATCCGTCCCGAGCCGCTCGACTGCTTGCGCAAGCTGCGTGTGTGCATAGTCCATCAGCACCACAGTGTCGTAGCCCGCGTAGAGCTCCGCCAGGCGTCCGAAGCCTGCTCCTATCTCTATCAGCGTCTTGCCCTTCGGCGGCAACAGCGCCTGCAGGGCGATGCGCTCCACGGCGTCCTCATAGGTACGGGCCTGGGTCCAGAACTCGGAGCTGTAGCGTGAACCTTCGTAATCGCAGATCGGGCGTTCGGTCATAGAAGCCTATGCTATCACGCTTCGCCCGGTTGACAACGTTCGGGATCGTGCGCTCGCGGTTCTGTGCTAGAATGAGCGGGCAAGGTCAGGCTAAGGGGGGAGGACAGCGGGGACTATGGAGAACCTGAAACGCAGGATTCGCCAGGAAGGAAGAAACCTGGGGCGCGGCATTCTCAAGATTGACAGCGTGATCAACCATCAGGTGGATGCGACGCTCATGCTGGAGGCCGGGGCGGAGTTCGCCCGGCGGTTTGCCGATAAGCATCCTACACGCGTGCTGACAGCCGAGGTCTCGGGGATCATCCCGGCGATGGCGACAGCCTATGCGATGGGCTTGCCGCTGGTCTACGCGCGTAAGCACAAGCCGGTGACGATGATGGACCCGGTCTTCGTTGAGTTTGCGCCCTCTCATACCAAGGGGGGGGAGGTATCGTTGATGGTCTCGCCCGAGTTCCTGCATCCAGGCGATCGCGTGCTGATCATTGACGATTTCCTTGCGACGGGACAGACGATCGCCGCGATGGCGCGCATCGTGGAGACGGCGGGCGGCAGCGTCGTCGGTATCGGGACCCTGGTGGAGAAGTCATTCGAAGGGGGGCGCGAGGTGCTTAAGGATCTGGACGTGCCCGTTGTCTCTCTGGTCATCATCGATGAGATGCGCAACGATGGGACCATCGTCTTTGGTGAGTAGGCGTGCTGATGTCACAACCTGAGACGATCGTTATCCTGGACTACGGTTCGCAGTACACTCAATTGATCGCGCGGCGCATTCGCGAGCACGACGTCTACGCTGCGATCCTGCCCTGGGACGCCGACTGGGAGCGGGTCGTGGCCTTGCAGCCGGTGGGATTCATCCTGTCGGGCGGACCCAATAGCGTCTACGACGAGGGTGCGCCCACACTGCCGGAGGCTCTTCTTGAGACCGGGGTGCCCATCCTGGGCATTTGTTACGGGATGCAGCTCCTGGTCCACCACCTGGGGGGCGAGGTCGTCCCAGGGACGTCACGCGAGTATGGCCCGGCGGTCGTGGATGTTCAGCAGCCGGGTGGGATCCTGTCCACGCTCTCCGGATCGCAGAAGGTCTGGATGAGCCATGGGGATCGGGCCGAGGCGCTGCCCCCCGGCTTCGACGTGTTGGCACGTAGTGAAAACGGGATCGTCGCCGCCATCGGCGATGCGTCGCGCCGGATCTACGGCACGCAGTTTCATCCTGAGGTGCACCACACGCCCCGGGGGTCGGAGATGTTGCGGCATTTCGTGCGCGAGATCTGCGGCTGTCATGGGCTGTGGACGTCGGCTGCTTTCATCGAGCATACCATTGGGCGTGTGAAAGAGCAGGTCGGAGATGGGGGCGTCGTATTGGGCCTGAGCGGCGGCGTGGATAGCGCTGTGGTCGCGGCGCTATTGCATCGAGCGGTAGGGGACCAGCTCACGTGCATCTTCGTCGACACCGGCCTGATGCGACGCGACGAGGCTCGGCAGGTGGAGCATACCTTCAAAGAGGCGCTCGGCATACGCCTGATCTTGGTCGATGCCGCAGAGCGCTTCTTCGCTGCTCTGTCCGGCGTGACAGACCCGGAGACCAAACGGCGCATCATTGGCGAGCAGTTCATCCGCGTCTTTGAGGAACAGGCTCGTCTCCTCGAGGATGTGCGATTCCTGGCCCAGGGCACGATCTATCCCGATGTGATCGAGAGTGCCGGTAAGGGCTCGGCGCAACGCATCAAGGCCCATCACAACGTCGGCGGACTGCCGGAGGATATGCAGTTGGCGTTGGTTGAACCGCTGCGTGACCTCTTCAAGGATGAGGTGCGCCAGGTTGGATTGGCCTTGGGACTCCCGGAGAAGTTGGTCTGGCGTCACCCCTTCCCCGGCCCAGGTCTCGGTGTACGCATTCTGGGCGAGGTGACACCTGAGCGCGTCGCCACCCTGCAGGCGGCGGACGCCATCTTCCTGGAGGCGTTGTGGGATGCGGAGTTGTACCGTCAGTCTTCACAGGCCTTTGCCGTGCTGCTGCCCGTGCGCAGCGTAGGTGTGATGGGGGATGGGCGTACCTACGCCAATGTGGTGGCGCTGCGGGCCGTCACCACCGAGGACTTTATGACAGCAGATTGGGCACGGTTGCCCTATGAGTTGCTGGGCCGCGTGGCGAATCGTATCGTGAACGAGGTGCCCGGCGTTAATCGTGTGGTCTACGATGTCAGTAGCAAGCCGCCCGCGACGATCGAGTGGGAGTAGGTATTAGGGCAGTCCGTGTTGCAGACTCGCGCGACCTTAACATCGCGTTAACAGGGACAGCGGTCGGCGTGGGGTAGAATGACGCATGATAACGTTGGAGTTTGGCGCGTAGACGATGCGTAAGGCGAACGATATGAAGAGGCCCGTGCCGGCGCATGTTGTTGCTGCCCGAGTGGCGGATGTCACCAAGAAGAGCGCCGGGTGGCGCTGTGGGCTTAGGCCGGGAGACCGCCTCCTGGCCATCAATGGGGAACCGCTACGCGATGCTATCGATGTTCAGATCTACGGTGCTGAGTCCCGCATCGCGTTTGACTATGAGCGCGCCGGCGAGCCCAAGACCTGCACCGTCCGGCGCCGGTACGGTGAGCCGTTGGGAATCAGCTTCTGCGAGGATCTCTTTGACGGGCCGCCGCGGGTGTGTCGCAACCGTTGTACGTTCTGCTTTGTGGCCCAAATGGCGCCGGGGCTTCGGGCGCCGCTCTATGTCAAGGACGATGACTACCGGCTCTCCTTCCTCCACGGCAACTATATCACCCTCACGAACCTGGGCCCGTCGGATTGGCAGCGCATTGAGGAGCAGTATCTGAGTCCGCTCTACGTCTCGGTTCACGCAACCGAGCCCGATGTGCGCGTGAGCCTGATGCGCAATCCGCGTGCCGGCAGCATTCTGGAGGATCTGCGGCGGTTGGTGGGCCTGGGTATCGAGCTCCACACGCAAGCCGTGTTGGTGCCGGGGCTTAACGATGGGGTGCATCTGGATCGAACCATTGCCGATCTGGCGGCCCTGTACCCATCGGTCAAGGATCTCTCGATCGTGCCCGTGGGACTCACGCAGTGGCATGATCCGCTGCTGCGGCCTTACCGTGATGCTGAAGCCGCGGAGGTCTTGGATCTCTTGACCGCGTGGCAGGCCAGGCTCCTGGAGGAACTTGGCGTTCGGTTCGTCTATCCTTCCGATGAATGGTATCTGCGCGGGGGTGTCCCGCTCCCTGCAGAGGAGGCCTATGACGGTCTGCTCCCGGCGATGGTGGAGAACGGTGTGGGGATGGTGCGCCGTTTTCTGGATGGACGGGCGCAACTGTCGAGGGTGCTTTCCGATTTGGGTGAGGATCAGACGTGGGTCACCGGCGAGCTCTTCGCGCCCGTGTTGCAGGACGTCGCACGCAGCTTTACCGCCCAGACGGCTCTGTGGGTTGAGGTGGTGCCGGTGATGAACCACTTCTTGGGCGCGACCGTCACCGTGGCGGGACTCCTGACGGTCGAAGACGTTGTGGAAGCTCTGAAGGATCGTGGGACAGGGGGGGCCATTGTCCTGCCTGGAGAGATGTTTCGCGGACCGGACGGTCATTCGCTGGACGGATATCTGCCCGAGGATGTAGCGTGCGCGACGAATCGCAAGGTGTATATCATCGCCCAACATGGATCCTCGGCTCACTTCACGCTGTCGGACGTTGTACTATAATGAGGCCAGCAGAACGGGAGGGTGAACTCGTATGACTCAGATGAGCACGCAGCTTTTCACTAATCTTCGTGGTTGGTTCTCTGGGCGTCGCTGGCGTCATATCCGTGAGGGATTGAACGCCTATCTCTTCATCTTTCCCGCTTTCCTGATCATCGGTGCTTTCGGTCTTTTTCCCCTCGTTTTCTCTGTTTATGTGAGCATGCATCGTTGGCGCATCATCCCGGGCCCCTACGTGGGGCTCGAGAACTTTGTGCGGGCCATCCATAACCTGGCGTATGTGGTGGGGTTATGGTTGCCGATCATCCTCGGCTTCCGCGCCGTCAGGATGGTGGTCAGGATCAACCGAGAGGCCAAAGAACACGGCGATGAGCCGTGGCTCTGGGCCGTGCCCGCGATCATCACCGCGGGCGGTATCTACCAATTTCTCGTCTTTGCCGTGCGGCTTTTCCCCGAGGTACTTGGCATCGCCGAGAAGGTCAAGGGCATCCAGCGGACGCAACAGCTCTTTATGGAGCTGCTTGGTGAGGCATGGCGCGTGCCGACGGTCCAGTCGGCTCGAACGTGGATGATCCTTATCTTCGTGTTGGGTTTTGCCCTGGCTATTGTGGTCGGACGCCTGCGCGCGTCCGGTCCGCGTGGTACCGGCTACTACGTACAGCTGGTGATGGCCTTGGTGTTGCTGGGGGTTGCGGTTGCCGTGGGCTGGCTGACGCTGACGACCATCCGTGACGTCTATGCCGGAGCGCTGGAGAGTGGTGAGGAGGTCAATATCTGGCCCCAGGTCCTTGCTATCAGTGGCGGCATCGTCGCCCTGATTGGCGTGTCGGTGATCGGGCGCAGGCTGGGGTTCGCCGGACGGACGACCACGTTGCTGGCTCTGGGTGGCACGGGGCTAGCGATGGGACTGAGATTCCTGGTCGATGCCGGACAGGCCACGGTGTTGGAGATCCTTCTGATTTTGCTTGGTGTCGTCCTGATGTTTCTCTCCTGGCGAAGCTGGCAGGAGATCCGCGTGCGTGGGTCGGTCGCCGGTATCATTGGATGGCTGCTGATGTCGATTGCGATGATGCTGGGGGCATGGGTCTTGATTGCCGAGCTCCCCCAGGTGATCCGGGCCGGCTATACCACGTGGTGGTCGGGTTTGCTCAACACCGTCTACTATTCGATGTTCACGGTACCCGTTCAGCTCTTTCTCGGACTCTTCCTCGCGATTCTCCTATTCCAGAACATTAAGGGCAAGGGGTTCTTCCGCCTG
>JAXGUU010000233.1:0-6748 GCA_040774145.1 Anaerolineae bacterium | reverse complement strand
GTTGGACCACCAACCGGCGAACCTCCATCTCGTCATCGCTTCGCGGACCGATCCGCCGTTACCGTTGGCGCGACTCCGGGCGAGAGGACAGATGCTGGAACTCCGCGCCCAGGACCTGCGATTCACCGAATCCGAAGCTGCTGAGTTTCTCACACGCACGATGGGCCTCGAGCTGCAACCCGAGTGGATCGCTGCCCTTGAGCGACGCACCGAGGGCTGGATCGCTGGTCTGCAACTCGCTGCGCTCTCGCTCTACGGGCACGATGACCCGGCGGCTTTCGTCGGCGCCTTCACGGGTAGCCACCGCTACATCATCGATTATCTCGTCGACGAAGTCCTCACGCACCAACCACCCGCAGTACGTGACTCAGCCCTGCACCGCCGTGCAGCCTACTGGTTCGAGTCCCGACGAAGCCGTTGCCCACGCTCTAGCAAGCGGCGACCTCACATTCGCCGCCGATCGGATCGAGCACGCGATCCGGGATCCGGCCACATGGTCGGGCGGTCGGCTCGCCACCCTGGTATGCTGGCTGGACGCCTTGCCTGACGCCATCCTCGATGAGCGTCCGGTCATGAGCATGCACGTCTCGCGGGCCCTCTACCTATCAGGGCGCATCCTCGAATCGGAACGCCTGCTCAACCGGGCCATCAAGGCTTTCGAGGGCAGAGAGGTCGACCAGACAGACAATCTGGCGCCACTCGCCGACATCTACCGTGGCGCCATCGCCGTGATCCGAGGCCAGGTCCGGGACGCCATCCGATGGGTGAACCAGGGTCTGGCCCGGCTGCCGGAGAACGAGCTCCACACCCGCGCTCGGGCCTACGGCGTCCTCGGAACAGCCTACCAGTATGCCGGCGACGTGCGCCGGGCCGAGACCCATTACCTTCAAGCTGCCGCTCTGGCTCAACAGGCGGGCGTAGCCTATCTGGCGATCAATGCCTGTTGTGAAGCAGCACAGGCGCAGATAGCCCAGGGCCGCCTGCGCGAGGCCGCTCAGACGTGCCACGAAGGCCTCCAGCTGAACCCCTCACCCATCCCTCCCCAGGGTCTGGCGTGGGCGATCCTGGGTGAGATCGCTCGCCAACAGCACGACCTGGCGACCGCCGAACAACACCTCGAACAAGCCCTGGCGCTGGCACAGCAAGGGGGCCTTACCGACGACGTGATGACGACCTTGGCCTACAGGGCGTGGCTCAGGCAAAACCAGGGCGACACAGCAGGTGCACAGCAGGATGCATCTCAGACTGCCCATACGCTACAGGACTACGGCATCGAACGGCTTACGCGCGCCGTTGCGGCGCAACTAGCACGTTTCGATCTGATGCAGGGCCGTCCGGATGCAGCTACAGCGTGGGCCCGCAGCTATGAAAAGACACGCACCACGCCGGAGATCGACTACCGTCACGACACCGAGGACCTCGTGCTGGCCCGCGTGCTGCTGGCGACGGGCCGACCACGCCGTGCCCGCGTGATCCTGAAAACGGTCATGGATCAGGCCCATGCCGGCGGACGGCTGCGCCGCAGGATCGAGGCCCAGCTGCTGACCGCGATCTCACACCATGATGAGGCTGATCTTGACGAGGCTGTCAGCGTTCTGCGGCAGGTCGTCGTATGTGCTGCGCCGGAGGGATGGCTGCGCCTTTTCCTGGATGAGGCAGCCACCGACATAAGTTTCGCCGATGGATTGGTGGCCCTACTGCCCCACGTACGCGATGCAGTCCCGGCCTTTATCGACCGGCTGCTGTCCATCCTGGGGGCCCGCACCGAGACCCCGGCGACGCCATCTCGCGATGGACCCCGCCCCGCCGCCACGCTGCTCGAGCCCCCGACTGATCGCGAGTTGGAGATCCTGCGGTTATTGGCTGAGGGGATGACCAACCGCGAGATCGGTCAGGCCCTCTATATCGCCGTCGGCACCGTCAAATGGTACCTCCACCACCTCTACGAGAAGCTCGAGGTAAGCAACCGCACGCAGGCCGTCGCCCGTGCGCGGGACCTCGGCCTGCTCTAGGGACGAAGAACCATGTCCGGAAGAGCACTCACGAGCATCTACCTGGCGGGACTGGCAGTGCTGACCGGCGCCATCTTGCTGAACGTCCTCGCCGGCTGGGCAGGCCTGGCCACCTGGTACAGCTTCCTCACAGCTACATCCGGCCCTCTCGAAGCGGTCAGGGGTCTCAGCGTGGGAGATTGGCTCTTCCTGCTCGCGATCTATCCGGGACTACTGGGCGCCTGCGCCTATGGGGTGCTAAGGACAAGGGATTAGCGTCGCGGCTCTTGCCTGCACACGGTCGAGAAAGGGTCTCCAAAGTGGCGCAGGTTTGCCATAGCGTAGGCCGGCCAACTGACCACGTCGAAGGTGAGGCCGAGCGGACCGGCGAAGACCTCGGGCTCGCGCCGCCCTGCAGGCCGATTGTGCGCGCTGCCACGCAACGTGAAAGCCCAGACCGAGCGCAAAGTAGACAAGAGCTGAAGCCAACAGGATCCGGATGGCCCAGCGGACAATCCGAGCGCGCCTGGACATGCCTCGCCTTCTCCTGACCGGCGACCTGAGGGCCGCCTAGCGCATAATGACCAGCACGTCCTCCGGACCGTAGACGTGGCGGGCGACGAAGGCGGTCCACCAGCCCTCAGTAGAAGCTAAGCCCGGCTCCCGAACCACGATCCGGAGCATCTCATCCTGCGGCAGCCGTGACCGGACGCCCGCCGCGTAGAGCTCCGCGCGGGAGACCTCCCGGCGCAACAGATCGTCGGGAACACTGGTCACCGTCTGCAGACCGCCGTCCGACATCGGCCAATAGACCCAGAAGCGATGGCGTCCACCGCAGATCTCCTCGCCATAGAGCGCGTCCCGCGCGTCCCACCCCAGGAGAGCATAGTCGCACCGGCGGGCCTCAAGGCCGACTTGGTTCGCCTTGACCACGCCGCCAAGGGGTCCCGGCTGCG
This sequence comes from Anaerolineae bacterium, assembly GCA_040774145.1. Taxonomy (GTDB): domain Bacteria; phylum Chloroflexota; class Anaerolineae; order B4-G1; family SLSP01; genus PWVB01. Next base: position 3,801 of record JAXGUU010000233.1, on the reverse strand, counting down.
TTGGGACGCGGAGCTGCCCGTGAGCCGCCTCCAGCGCCACCGCGGGCTCATAGTGGTAGAGCGCGGGCAGCGCCACGATCGACAGCAGACACAGCAGCAACGCCCCACGTCCGACCCAGGATGGGTGGGCCAGCGCCAGGGCCGCAACGATCAGCAAGAGGCCCGTCGCAGAGAGAATCAGGTAGATCGGGACCCGGGTGAAGAGCAGCAGGTGGTAGAAGTAGAGGCCGGCGTGCATCCAGCGGAAGGGCCGGCTGCCCAGTCGACCGAACCAGACCACCTGCGACGACAAGGCCTCCAACGCTTGGATCACCAAGGCAAGCGCAACCTTGACGTAGGCGCTGCCAAAGGTCGCCAAGCTAAAGATCAGCGCCGTGGGGATCAACCACCGAAATCGTCGGCCCGGCAACCTTTCCGGTGTCATACCCCTCACTCAAACATCCTAACGGCGCACCTGCCGCCTATGGCGCAGCCTCAACAGCTTCCGGAGGCCAGGCCAGCCAGCGCACGTTGGGCTCGTACACCAACCGCCAGTAGAGCGGCTCGTCGTCGTAGGGATAGACGTCGTAGAGCGCCCAGCGCCGGACCGGGTAGCCCATGGCAGCACCCCAGTAGGGACCCTCGCGGTGAAAAATGTCGAAGACATAGCCGTGGGGCACACCGTCGCCATCCAGAAACTGCACGTGAACGCGCGCCCCTCCCGCACCGCGGGAATCATAGATAACCCCAGGCTCACAGCAGGTGCGCCACCATTCGATGTGGTTGATGCGATAGTCGCCTACCAGTCCAGCGCGCATCAACTGCTGGGTCATCGCCTCGCGCCTGGCGCGCAGCGCCTCACCGCGACCGTCGGGCTGCTCATGCGCCTCCAGCGTCCAGGCGTCGAGCGCTGCAGCCTCATCGCCCTGCAACACCGCGTCCGCGTAGGCGCGCACCCTCGCCTCCGGCGTCTCACCGCGCAGCCGCTCCACGACCGTAGCAGGCAAGGCCCCAACCGCAGTGCCCCCGCTGAGCCACAGCATCAACAACCCACCGAGTGTAGCCCCGAGAATGAACGGGCCCAGGTAGGAGAGAAGCTTACGCAACCGAGGCGCGACCGCCAATCCCTTGAGGGAACTGCTCACCTTAATACCGGGGTCGCTAAGCGCCCTCACCTCGACCTGACTCGGAGCCGCTTCCCTCACCGCCGAAGCGGCGCCGCAGCTGTTTGACGACCCGCTTGTTGAGCAGGGCATCAGCCGCGTTGGTGACCGACGTCACCGCCTGCAGCGCGCTCGCCTCTCCCTCCCAGTGTTCCTCGAGGGCCACCTCACCCGCTTCGCCCATCAGCTTGGCAACCCGGCCCACGACCAACGCCAGTGCCACGGCGTCATCCACGAAGCCGATAGGAAAGAGAAAGTCGGGGATCAGGTCAATCGGCGAGATCACATATGCTGTCACCGCTGCCAGCTCCAGCTTCGTCCGTCCCTCGATGCGCGGATCGCGCATCAGCCGCAAGACCAACGCGAGGAAATCGGGGAGCAGCAGGAGCACCTCGCCGATCTGGCCCCCGACCTTGCCCCGCCGCTCGAACCAGCCGTCGATCCTGCCTCGCAGTCGCGTGTAGAACCTCTCCGCGTGGTCGAGATCGACCGTCACCTCTGTCTCCACCTCAGGCGATGTCATCTTTTGCTCTTTTCCGTGTACCATTGCCACGATCGATTGTAGCCCGTCGGCAGGACAAGGCAACTCTGCGCCCATCGGGTTGGAGGGAGTGAGGAGCTATCCGATGAGTTGTAAGCTAGATGATGTCTACCGCGACGCCAACCGTATCGCGATCACCGCGCACCGCGGCTTCTCGGGGCGCTTTCCGGAGAACACGCTTCCCGCCTTCCTCGCGGCCGTCACGCTGGGTGTCGACCTCCTCGAGTTCGACCTACGGGGAACCAAAGACGGCGTGCCCATCGTGCTCCACGACGCCACCCTCGAACGAACGACGGATCAGCCCGGCACCCCCGCGGACTACACCCTTGAGGAGATCGCGGCCTTCGAGGCCTCCTACTGGTGCGGATCCCACGAAGCGGGCCGGAAGCTCGCCGAACCCGCCCTACCGGGCACCCACATCCCCACGTTCGCCCAACTGCTGGACGCGGTGGGTGACGACGTCGGGCTCAACATCCAGGTCTACGACACCGCATCGCCCATCCTTGCCGAGATCTGTCGTCTCTACCGCGCCTACGATCTCTACGAACGCGGCTACCTCACGATCAACACCTATGAAGAGGGGCGCCGGGTCCGCGAGATCGACCCTGACATCGAGCTCTGCATCCTCGATCGCCAGGGTAAGATGGACATCGCCGCGCTCGACCGGCTGCGCGCCTTCGGCTGCCGTTACATCCAGCCGCTGCGGCACGACGTCACCCCCGGCTTCTGCGCGGCAGCCCGCGAGCGAGGACTGCGCACCAACGCCTTCTTCGGCAACACCGACAAGGCCAACCGCGAGCTTATCTCAATGGGCGTCCAGGGCATCCTCACCGATCACCCCGACATCCTCATCGCTACCCTCGCATCACCCTAATCCTGCACGACTAAGCACCATTCACAGGTCTAGCCAACCTTGCGAAGGTTGCATCGCACCCGCTCTTGGCGGCCCCTGCGGTTGCGATGGCTCCGACAGATGAAGGCTCGCCGCAACCTTCGCAAGGTTCAGCCATACGCTCCGTTGAGTGCCGTAAGCCACGCCAGATTGAATCGCGCGAGCGTGATCCGCTCGTAGGGATACGCATCGCCCCGCTCATAGAGGCAACAGATATCCCCATCGGGCGCGACGTATAGGTCGGAGTAGGCAGCCGGCCCGGCGTGGAGCACACGGCTCACGGGCCACGTCCGGCACTCGTCGGTGCTCAGACGCACCGTCAGATGATCGCGCGTCGCGCTCGCCGGGTTGGAGAAGAGTACCCGGTTCTGACCGTGCTCAGCTTCGGTGCTCAACCGGCAGACGCTCGCCTGACAGATCGGCTCGGGCAGCGCGGCGTCGTGGACGATGGGGCTGAAGCTCTCGCCGCCGTCCCAGCTCCACGCCACCGCGCGATAGTTGCCGCCTTCAACACGTGCAACCTTGTTACGACAGTTCAGGTAGAGCCAACCGTCAGCAGTCTCAACGACCGTCGACTCGTTGGTCCCCTCATCGGCGATGCCGCCGATCTGCCACGTGGCGCCGTGATCGTCGCTGAAGATAACGTGCGCGTGATAGGGGTCGCCGCGATTGTAGTCCTTGAAGACGATGTGGTCGCACGGCACGACGAGGCGCCCATCCGTGAGCTGAATGCCGTGGCAGGGCCCGGTAGCATACCAGGACCACTGAACGAGCCTGACGTCCGCTGTGATCTCCCAGGGCGCGGCCCACGTCGCGCCGTCATCGTCGCTCACGGTCAGCCACACCTCGCGCGGCGCCTTCCCCTCGCAGATCAGCCCCTCATCGCCGTCTTTACGGTTCTTGCAGAAGGGCAGCCAGATCCGGTCCGTGGCACGATCCACCACCGGCGCCGGATTCCCGCAGACCCAGTCCTCCTGCGTCGCGACGCACTGCACGGGCTCGAAGGTCCGCCCTCCGTCGAAGCTGCGCCGGAGGAAGAGGTCGATCTGGTCGGAGTCGTTGCCGGTGAACTTGCGCGCTTCACAGAACGCGAGGATCGTCCCCCGCGTCGTAACCGCCAGCGCCGGGATGCGATAGCGCGCGTACCCACCCTCGCCGCTGACGAAGAGATCCTGCTGCTCAAACCGCTCCATCATCTCTCCCATATGGGGCGGCTAGCTGAGCCG
>JAXGUU010000232.1:0-6753 GCA_040774145.1 Anaerolineae bacterium | reverse complement strand
CCGCTCTTGTTTTTGAAGGCTCTTTCGGCTAGGGGAGCAGCAACAACTTACCCATGGTGCGGCGTCCCTCAATGTAGCGGTGAGCCTCTGCGGCTTCGGCTAGAGAGAACGTCTTGTCGATGGGCACGTCGAGCGAGCCCTCCGCCATCCAGGTGAAGAGGTCGGTGGCACGCTGCTGGAGCTCCTCACGGGTGGCGACGTAGTCGCCGAGGGTGGGGCGCGTCAGGAAGAGCGAGCCCTTGCTGTTGAGGATCTGAGGGTCGAAGGGTGCCACCGCCCCGCTCGCCGCGCCGTAGAGCGCCATCAAGCCGCGGGGACGCAGGCAGTCGAGCCCCTTGTGGAACGTGGCCTGCCCCACACCGTCATAGACGACGTGGACCCCCTTGCCATCGGTGATCCGTTGTGTCTCTGCGACAAAGTCCTGCTGGGTGTAGAGAATCACCTCGTCGGCGCCTAGCTTGCGCACACGCTCGGCTTTCTCCTCGGTGGAGCAGGTCGCGATGACCGTAGCGCCCCGCCGCTTGGCGATCTGTACGAGCAGCCCTCCGACCCCGCCGGCTGCAGCGTGCACCAGCGCGATGTCGCCCGACTGGAGCGAGAAGGTGCTGACCGCCAGGTAGTGCGCGGTCATACCCTGGAGCATCACCGCGGCTGCCTTCTGAGCGGTGCACGTCTCGGGCACGAGCGCGAGCACGCCCTCCGGGACGACGGCTGCCTCGGCGTAGCTGCCGCGCGTCATCGCGTAGGCGACGAGGTCGCCCGCCCGGACCGACGTCACGCCAGGGCCGGTTTCGATGACCTTGCCCGCAGCCTCCATACCGAGCGTAAAGGGCAGTTCGCCCTTATAGGCGCCCGTACGCTGGTAGGTATCGACGTAGTTGACGCCCGCCGCCGTGATCTCGACCAGGACCTCTCCGGGCCCGGGCACCGGCGTTGCGACGTCCTCGTAGACCATGACGCTGGGATCACCAAACTTGTGAACACGGATCGCTTTCATCTATCCACCCCCTTTGGCCGTGAGGTCACCACGGCGTCGCCGTCTGAATTGTCAATCGTTGGTGAAGCGGTAGAATGCTCTCTATGACAGGCTGCCGGTTTGCTACGGTCTTGGCGACGCGCACTTGCGGGTCACGATAAACCTGTGTCGCACGCCCATCACGCACCCACCTCGCGCGGAGTATACCACATGCTGCTCCGAAGGGCGTCCTGCCTACAGAGGCCGGTAGGATGATCTTCCGGGAAGCTAGCAGGCGCGCTGCGGCAGGCGGATTCACGCGTCCGACGCCCTCGCTGCGTCGCGTGGGGCTCCTTCAGCTTCCCGGAAGGTTGTTCCCACGCCGACAAGTGATAGCCCTGCGGAGGACGGCCTCGCTAGCGAAAGCAAAAGGCCCAGGTGTCGGACGTCGATGGATGGAAAGACTGCGTGGCGTCTCTCTGCGACGGAGAGGTGCCTGGTCGGTTGTTCTGTGGCTCGTCGTCGCCGGCTGCGGGCTGCGTTGTCCGCACGGAACAGCTACGCAAGAGGCGTCCGCATGGTTGGAAGCCCACGCCCTGCCCCAGGAGTCGGTGGCGGCGCCGGCCCGGTCGCGTCGCTGCTTCGGAGACCGCGAGGTCCTTGATCTACCTAGGGCGGGCGGTGCGCTGGACATCCTTGCCTGGCTGGCTGAGGAACGTCCCGACTATCTGTTGGCCCCGATGGGCGTCGCTTGGGACGGTGCGCGGGCGCAGCCCTGGTTCGTCGAGCGGTATCGGGAGTTGGCTGTCTGGCAGCCCGCCACACAGCCTGACGAAGCGCTGACGCTCTTTGGTTACTCGCCGTCACCGTTCGACGCCGGCGAGCGGGTTCCGATGGAAGCGCAGTTTGAGAGTGAGGCTGTCGCGCTGACGGCGTATCGGCTCGACGGGCCTCACGTCGCACCGGATGAGCCGCTGCACGTCACTCTCGAGTGGAATGCCGTGCCGGGGCAGAGCTATGGAGGGCTCCGCACCCGGGTGAGCCTGGTCGAGGTCTCGACGGGGCTGATGTGGGCGCGGAGTGATGTGCGGCTTGAGCCCCGCGGGCTTCTGCCGTGGGATGACGGGGCACGGCTTGCTGCGCGCTATCTGCTGGATCCACCGGATGACCTGCCTCAGGGCACCTACCACGTCACCGTCGCGCTGGAGGAGCCCACCGGACGGCGGGTTCCCCTTGCAGGACGCGAGGAGACGGATCTGCGGATCGCCGTGGTCGAGCGTCCTCCAGATGTGAGCCGCGCCCCGATCGCCACAGGCTATGCCGCGAACTACACGTTCGGCACAGCGGGCGAGGTGGCGCTGATCGGTTACGACGCACCCGACCGGGTTGCGCCCGGGGATGCCCTTCGCGTGGCGCTGCTGTTCAAGGCAAGCTCAGCGGTTGCGGAGAGCTACAGCGTTTTCGTCCACCTGCTCGCCGATGATGGGACGCTGGTCACTCAGGATGACGGCGTGCCTGTCTTTGGCTTCTATCCAACCGATGATTGGGTACCGGGTGATTACGTTCGTGATCAGCGCCTGTTAGTGTTACCCGAGGAGCTTGGCAGAGGTGACTATACGATCAGCGTCGGGCTATACCGTCCCGAGACCTGGGAACGATGGCACGTGGCCGATGCAGCCGGTGAAGCTCTGCCGGACGCGCACGTGCTGCTCCATACGGTGAAGGTTCGATAGGCGTGGAGCGCATGCGCCGTCTGATACCGCTGTCGGCCTTGTTGGCGGTCGCCATCGTGCTGTTGGTGGTGTCCGAGACCTGGCTGCAGAGCGTGGCGGATCCCACGACGACCGGGGCGGTCGCCGCGCCAAGACTTGAGCCAGCACCGGGTGTGTACCCCCGTGGTGCCGCGGTGACGCTCCGACCCAGCGAGACCACGCGAAGGATCAACTTCACGACCGATGGGACGCTTCCGACGTCGATGGTGGGTGCACCCTATGAGCGCTCGATCCGCTTTGCCGCGGAGGTGCCGGGTGTGCGCGTCGTGCGCGCGGTCGAGTATGCCGGGTCGACGACGGGGCCGGTGACCAGCGCGTCGTACGTTGTTGGCCTGGAGCCTGACCTGCCCATCGTGTCGCTGATCGCCGAGCCGGCGGACCTGTGGGGCGAGGAAGCGGGACTCTTCACCAACCCATCGTGGCGCGGCGCTGCGTGGGAGCGCCCGGCGCACGTGACCTTCTTTCTCGACGGGGACGTGGTCGCGTCTCCGGTCGGCTTGCGGATCGATGGGCGCGAGCCTTTGTCGGCACCGAAGCAGACGTTGCGGCTCTACTTTCGCAGCGAGTATGAGGAAACCCGGCTGGTCGCCCCGCTCTTTCAGGACCACCCTACGCAGGCTCCGGTGAATCAGAGCTTCAAGCGTCTGTTGCTGCAGGCGGGCGACCACGGTGCGGTCTGGTCACTGCTGCGAGATCAGGTCGTGGCGCAGGTCTTGCGTGATCTTGGTGTGCCGGCGACGGAGGGGCGCTTCGTCCGGCTCTTCGTGAATGGTTCCTCGTGGGGTATCTACCGCCTGACCGAGCGGGTCACGCGGTTCCTGCTGGACGATGAGTACGGGATTGCCGAGGCCGATGTGCTCCAGGAAGGGGATGCTCGCGAGGGCTCGGATGCGGATTGGGATGCGCTCATCGATTGGGCCGAGGCGAGTGACCTCGCAGACCCCGACCACTACGCGACGCTGGCTGCGCAGATGGATATGGCCAACCTGATCGATATCGCCGTGTTCTGGCATGCATTGGAATTGCCGGCGGAGGCCCTGATCGCCGTGCAGCCTTTGGGTGGGCGCTGGTTCTGGTTCTTCGAAGGAGGCAGCGATCCTGAGGTAGCCTCGAGACACGCGTCGGACTTCGCCGCGCTCCACAGGGCTCTGATGGCGAATATGGACTATCGGGAACGCTTCACGATGCGGCTGGCGGACCTCATCAACACGGCGCTGTCGCCTGCGGCCCTGGACGCCCAGCTGTCGAGCTTTGCGTCCGACCTATCCGCAGCATTCGAGGAGGAGCGCGGGCGCTGGACGGGCGTGCCGACGTGGTCTGATGAACTGACCGCGTTGCACAGCTACACGGAACGTCGCCTCGCGGAGGTGGCGCGCCAGGCTGGGATCGCATCGCCGGTGACCTTGGCGCCGTGGTCCGAGGGCGACGGGCGTGTCTATATCAATGGTCTACGGGTGCGCGGTGGGAATGAGGGGTGGCGTGGGCTCTATCCGGCGGGCGCGGAGGTGGAGCTGATCGCGGTCCCGGCACCCGGGACACGGGTTGCCGGCTGGGAGCAGGACGGCGCGAGCTTCGGCGCTGCGACGCGCATCACGGTGACGGCGGGCCACGCGATGACGCTGACCGCCTCATTTGTGCCTGACGTCGGTCACGTCACCGGTCCGCGCCCTGACGATGTGATCATCAACGAGGTGTGGATCAACGACGATGGCACGCGCCACGCGACGCTGGGCTACCTTCCGCTGGAGGGCGATTGGATCGAGCTGTTGGTGACGGCTGCCGGGGGTGTCGACATGCGCGGATGGCGGCTGACCGATAACGATACGAAGACCGCCACCACCGAGGGGTCGATCACCTTCCCCGATGATGATGTATGGGCATCGGTGCCGTGCGGCACGGTGATCCTCGTCATCGCCACGGAGACCCCGCTGAACAGCTATACCTTTGCAGTCGATGACCTCGATCCCCGAGACGGTGTGATGCGGCTCTATGTAGGCAACGGTCACTTGGATGTGACGACGGATCCGGGTTTTGGGTTGGGGACAGGCAACGATAACATAGCGCTACTTGCACCCGGAGCGAGCCCGGCCTTTGAGGATGACATCGGCATCGACTTTGTCGCGGAGGGACGGCGGGTGACCCCCGCCTCGTTCGGCATTCTGGTCGATGGCGTCACCTTCGATGAACCCTTCACGCGGCTTGGGGCTGACGATGGCGCGCTCTTTGCCGGACTGCGAAGTAACGATGACCTGGCCGACTGGTTGGTCGATCCGCCGGCGTGCTCGTCGGGAGACGAGGTCTGCTACGGTTACGCAACCCTGGTGACGCCGGGCGCGCTGAACCCGGCGCAGCGGGGCTATCGGATGGGATGCTTTCTGCGGCGGCTTGGTCTGGGAAGGTAGACCGGGGCACGCATGCTATAATGGAGGACCTTTATGAGACGGCACATCAATCGATGGAGTGATGCATGGATGAGTGGGTAGCTTCACCTTCGGCCGCTATGCTGACGTTTGCGGCCAATATGCTGCTGGGTCTCGTGTTGAGCGGGATCGTGGCGTGGTATTATCAGTCTTACGGTCAGGCGGTTACCAATCGGCGCAAGCTTGCCACCCTGTTACCGGTGCTGACGTTGACCACGGCGATCACCATCTCGATCGTGAAGTCATCGCTAGCCTTGTCGCTGGGACTCGTGGGAGCGCTCTCGATCGTGCGGTTCAGGACGGCGATCAAGGAGCCCGAGGAGCTGGTGTTTCTGTTCATCGCGATCGCGATCGGGCTTGGGGTGGGCGCGGAACAACGTTGGGTCACCTTTGTGGGCGTGTTGCTGCTTCTGGGCGCGATGTCGGTGCGGTTGGCACTGGGGCGCCGGACGCAGCACCATAATCTCTACCTCAACGTGCTCCTCGATGAGGACGAGCGCGCCTCGCTGAGCAGCGTCAACGCCTGTCTGCTCAACCACGTGGATGTCGTCGACTTCCGACGTTTGGACAGTCGGGAAGGCACGCTGCAGCTTACCTACTTCGTCGATTGCCGCGATGCCCAGGTCGTTGACGATCTGGTCGCCGATCTGAAGGCCTCCTTCGCGACGGCGGAGATTAGCTTGCTGCAGCAGGAGCAGGTGCTGGGGGACTGATTGCGCGTCGCCAGGGAGAAAGCGTCGAGACCGAGCCGTCGAGGAGCCTACGTGGGGTTGTGGGCCGGAAGCGTGATCCTAGCCCTCGCGCTCGGCATCAGCGTGGCGACGTGGGCGCCTGCGGACCGGTGGATCACCGCCGCGCTACAGAGCCTCCGCGCGCCACGTGTCGCATGGAAGGCGTGGCGCACGCGCACGGAATTGCCCTCGCTCGATATCAGCCTCAAGCTCGCTGTCTACCAGGAATGGCGCTCTGCCGGCGAACGGCTCCTGCGTGAGGGTGTGTCCTACGGCCTTGCGGACTGCGTGATGACCGAGGTCTCAGCGGTCTCGACGGCGACCACGGCGTGGTGGTGTCCCATCTATGCAGACGTAGCTGATGAGGCGCGCCATCCCTCCTTCGCGCTAACGGCCCACGATGAGGGGACGTTCCTGGGCATGCGGAGTGCGACGCTGGTCCCCGCGACGCCTCAGAGCGTATTGGGTTCGGGTTTCCTTGAGATGCTGAAGGCGTCCGGTTTCGACGTGCCGGCACGGTCCTACGTGCACATCGCGGTCAACGGGAGCCCGTGGGGCATCTACGCTATGGAGGAAGACCCGGCAGAGGCGTTATCCCGCGTTGATGGGATCGGGCATGATCGGGTTGCGGTGAGCTTCGATGCGACCGCCTACAGGACGGCGACTGCGGTCGCGCCTGAAGCAAGCTTCGCCTATGCGCGCCCTGTGGTGTGGGCTCCGGGGGCGACCCCACGTGTGGGACGCGACGACGACCCCCTTGATGTGACCGAGATTGGGCTAGTTGAGGAGGCAGCCATCGCCGAGGCTCGCGAGTTGTTGGCGCAGTGGGAGCGGGGCGCTATCGCGCCTGCTGAGGCTGTCGACGCGGAGATGCT
>JAXGUU010000231.1:0-6769 GCA_040774145.1 Anaerolineae bacterium | reverse complement strand
TCCCCACCGGTCGGCTTCTGCCTCTGTTACGAGGTCAGGCCAACCTGTTGCTCCCGGCAAGCGTCGGCCAGATCTTCGTGCAGGTGATCCGCTCGGGCCGCGAGGTCGTCATCCCGCTCTATGCCGCTGTGGCGTTAGGGCTGGATGTGGGGCAGATCGGCCTACTGCTGGGGATCGCGTCGGCTGTGGAGATGGTGATGTTCTGGCCCGCGGGTTGGCTGATGGATAATCTGGGACGCAAGTACGCGCTCATCCCCAGCTTCAGCATCCAGGCCGTGGCCATGGCGTGTGTTCCCCTGACGGGGGGATTCGCGGGGCTCCTGGCGTGTGCTGCTGCGGTCGGCTTGGGCAATGGGCTCACATCGGGCGCGATGATGGTGCTGGGCTCGGATCTGGCACCGCGTGGCGCGCGGGCGGAATTCCTGGGCGTCTGGCGCCTGATCGGTGATCTGGGTGGGACTGCCGGACCTGCGGCGGTTGGATTCGTGGCGGAAGCGCTCGCGCTGCCGATGGCGGCGCTGACCATGGCGGGGTCCGGTCTGCTGGCGGCGGTGATCTTCGGATTTGGCTTGCCCGAGACGCTGCAGCGTGAAGCCGAGGTGCCGGCTGCCTCCGTCGGGTGACGCGGCAGGCGGGACCCGTCCGAGGGCATCTCAATGAAGAGAGGGGGAACGGGTTAGTGACAACAGCTCTGTTGGCGGCAATGATCGCGGCGGGAGCCACGATCGCGATCCAGGGATATTTGATCATCAAGGGGCGGCGCGCGGCGCGGATCGCTTTTTTCGAGCGCCCGCTGGTTGAGGTTTTGGCGCTCAAGGACACGGCGCGGGTGGGGTTGATCCTGGGCCGGCTGCGCGTGGTCTATGGCTTCTTCCTCATCGTCGCAGGGATCTGGGGGCTGACGGGTGTGCGTTAGTCGGACCTGCTTCGTGGCTCTCGCCTGGGCCCGTGTTCGGAGCGTGGTTGGGGCTTGGCCGCGATGACGGTCAAGGCGATGGCGTCGCCGGAACACCGTGCGCTCGGCTATGCGCGTGCCTTCTACGCGTTCTACTACGGCGCGGGTGCCTGCCTGTCGCCCTTTCTGGCCATCTATTACAGCCGCTTGGGCTTCAGCGGACAGCAGATCGGCGTGCTGCGCGGCATCGCTCCCTTGGCCACGCTGGTCGGGGCGCCGCTCTGGGGAGCGCTGGCGGATGCGACACGGCGTCACAAGATGGTCTGGCTGTTTGCCATCATCGGGACGTGGGGGGCGGTCCTGGCGCTCTACTCGACGCAGTCGTACGCTCTGATGATCGCCATTGTTGTCGTTCATGCGCTGATGGGAGCGCCCATCATTCCCCTGGCCGACAGCGCAGTGATCCATCTCCTGGGCGACCGCACGGATCGCTACGGTACGCAGCGGCTCTGGGGCGCGATAGGGTGGGGACTCTGCGGTCTGTTGATCGGGTTGGTCATCGAGCGCTACGGACTGGCCTGGTCCTTCATCGGGTTCCTGACACTGATGGCGTGTGCGTGGCTGATGGCGGCGGGGATTCCGGTCATCGACGTAGCGCTCAGGCGATCCTATCGCAGTGATCTGCGCAGCCTGCTGACCGATGCGTCGTGGTTGGTCTTCCTACTTGCGATGCTCATCGGTGGGCTCTACATCGCCGTCGAGGTCAACTACCTGATGCTCTATATGGCCTCGCTGGGAGCCGGTGAGTCGCTGATGGGCTTGGCCCTGGTGTTGAGCACCCTGGGTGAGTTACCCGTGTGGGCCCTGGCGCCCTTCCTACTGCGGCGACTCGGCTCGCGCGGTCTGCTCTCGGTGGCGTTGGTCGCCGGGACGGTGCAGGGCTTGGCCTTCTCCTGGGCGCCCTCACCGTGGTTTGTCCTGCCCATTCAGCTTCTCCACGGGCTGGCGTTCTCGGCGGCGTGGACAGCGGGCGTTGCCTATGCCGCGAGAACGGCGCCGCCGGGCACGCAAGCGACCGCCCAGGGGCTCTTCGGCGGTGTGCTGATGGGGCTCTCCTCATCGATAGGGGCCCTGGTCGGCGGACGGCTGTTCGACGAGGTGGGAGGCGCGATGACCTTTCGCCTGGCGGCGCTGATGCCGCTGATCGCGCTCGCGCTGCTCTGGGCGGGGACGCGACGACAGCGCGAGACCTAACGGGAGCTGACGGTGGGTACGTCACGGTCGACAGCCGCCGGCGAAGTGGATCGCGGCATAGAGCGTCGCCCGTCCCTGAACGCGCGGCATCGCGCCACCTACGATCGCATCGCGGCCCGTTACGCTGTGGCGAACGCTGAGATGGTGCCGATGGTGGCGAACGCGGCGGCACGCTTCTTGGAGGAGCTGAAGGAGCATCCCCGTATCCTGGACCTGGGATGTGGGCATGGGCGTGACCTGGCCTGGTTCGCGGCGCGAGGTGCACGAGTCGTTGGTGCTGACCTCTCCTACGGCATGCTGGTTCAGGCGCGCCGGCAGGTCGATGGTCCACTCCTTGTGCTTGATATGCGGCGTCCTGCTTTTCGCCGGGCCGGCTTTGATGGCGTCTGGTGCAACGCCGCGATCATCCATCTACCGGTCAACGATGTGCTCCAGACATTGGTGGCGATCACCCATCTCCTGGTGCCCGGAGGACTCGGCTTCTTCTCCATCCAGATCGGCAGCGGCGAGGGTTGGGAGCAGGAGAGCTACGGTGAAGCTGCGGCGCGGTTCTTTGCACGCTACAGACCTGCTGCGTTTGAGGCATTGCTCAGCGGCGCCGGATTTGCGTTGCTGGATCAGAGCGAGTCGCGGGCAGGCCCGCGGCGTCACTGGGCGCACTATTTGGTGCGACGGGGGCGTGCGGGGTGCTGTACCCACTAGGCGCCGCGCAGGATCACCGGAGAGCTTGCAATTCTTGATGGTTTGATCTATGATGATGTGGGGGCTGGGGTGCGCCCAGTGGGGTAAGGTCGGTGTACAGGTCTTCTGATGGACGAGTCTTGAGAGGGGGCAACCTTGAACGCTGATGCGAAGCACCCATCCGATCCCTTTGAGCGGGCGGTGGAGCGGCTCCAGGGTTCGCACGATCTGCGTCTATCGGCCTGGGGCCCCTATACCAAGGAGTACATGGGCATCAGCCACATCCCGAACGTCGCGTCGGGGGTGCGCTTTGATCTCAGCGTCTTTCCGGGTCTCTATCGACGGGCTGCCTGTGTGCCCAACGTGCTTTGGGAGTCCGGGTACCATCCCCGAGAGGCAGCGCCGGACCTCTCCTTCTTCCGCCATCGTCACGAGATCACGACGAGCCCGCAGGGCGGGGTCTACGCCGACATCGATTATTGCCGGATCGACGAGGGCGAGGCACGAGACTGCGTCTATGTCCGGGCTGAGTGCGTCAACACGACCGATGATCCGCAGCAGGTGGTGCTGCACTGGATGGCATCGGTCCACCCGCCCCTCACGGGGACGCGGGGGAGTGGGGTGCTGCATGTCTCACGCGTGACCTTGCCCGAAGGCGCGGTCTGGGTTCAAGGGCTGGACTACGCTGTGCTCTCGCTGGGACGCGAGGCGCATCGTACCAACCTGACCCACGACGGCATGATCCGCGGTGAGGTGCGCGTCTCGGGCTTTGTCGGCGGCGTCGGTCTGGGACAAGGCTTCGGCACGAGCGAGGGCGATGCGGTGATCTACCGTGCCCATCTGCCGCAGACGCTGACCCATCCTATGATGATCCTGCGATACCGTCTGGCGGATCGAACCGATGTGTCGCTCTCTTTGCCCGGACTGAGTGAGCGCAGTGTCAAGCTTCGCGGAACCGGGCAGATCGCGGTACGCGAGATCCCTGTGGAGGTCTCGCTCTCGGGAGAGGCGATTGTGACGCTCGTGCCCGCGTCGCCCGGTGAGGGTTTGGAGATCGACGGCTTCGCGCTGGTCTCCGCGTCTCAGCTCGACGAGGTGCACTTCGAGACTGTGGCGCAGGGTCACGTGCCCAAGCGTCTGCCGGGACCTCGGCCCGATACCCTTTTGCTCCTCTATGATGGGGTTGGGCCGACCTATGGCGTGGCCTGGGGCGCCGTGTCCGGCCCCGAGATTCCCTTTCAGGTGCGTGAGTTCTTCTGCTCCGATCTCGATACGACGCTCCGCCTCGCGACACATCATCACACGCGGCTCACGCTGCACGGCCCCGGAGAGGGTCACTTTACGAACGTCTTTCAGCGTCCTATCTTCCTCGAGCCGCAGAGCCGTCGGGCGATCGCCGGATTCGTCTGCGCCGGCGAGCCCAAGCACGTCTACGCGCGACTGTCGGCCTTCGATCCCGCTGCTGACGAATGGGACGTGATCTATGCCGCGTCACGCGGACGCGCGGCTCGCTTCGATGCGGCAGAGCCCGGGGTGGTCAATCCCTCCGGCGCAGCGTATGGTGTGAGCCAAACGCGGATGGCGGCGACGCTGCTGACCAATGTTGTCTACCCCGTGCGGACACGCGGCACGTGGATACGGCACAACACGCCCGGGCGATGGTGGGACAGCCTGTACACTTGGGACTCGGGCTTCATCGGCCTGGGATTGGCCGAGCTGGATGTGGATCGTGCGCTGGATTGCCTCAACACGTACACGACCGAGCCCGGTACCGAAGATGCCGCGTTCATCCACCACGGCAGCCCGGTACCCACGCAGTTCTATCTCTTCCAGGCCCTGTGGGAGCGCACGCAGTCGCCCTCCCTGCTGCGCACCTACTATCCTCGACTGCGCCAATACCATCGCTTTCTTGCCGGAAGGTGGGGCAGCTCAACCACGGGCGATCTTCGCTCGGGCCTGATCCGCACCTGGGACTACTTCTACAACTCAGGAGGCTGGGACGACTATCCGCCGCAGGTCCACGTTCACCGCTACGGTTTGACCGGGACGGTGACGCCCGTCATCAGCACCGCCCAGGTGATCCGCACCGCCAGGATCCTGCGGATGATGGCCCTGGCCCTCGGGGAGCCCGTCGAGGAGTACGAGCAGGAGATCGATCGGCTCTCGTATGCCCTGCATGCCCACGCATGGGATGGCGAGGCCGGCTATTTCGGTTACGTGTGCCACGATGAGGAGGGGCGGGCGACGGGCATACTGCGTACCGGTGAGGGCGTGAACTTCAACATGGGTATGGATGGTGCCTCGCCCTTGGTCGCGGGCATCTGCACGCCCGAGCAGGAGGCGCGGCTGGTGGACGCGCTGATGTCGCAGGAGCGGATGTGGACGCCCTATGGCCTCTCGACCGTCGATCGCTCGGCGCCCTACTATCGGGACGATGGCTACTGGAATGGCGCCGTGTGGATGGCTCACCAGTGGTTCTTCTGGAAGGCGCTGCTCGACCTGGGGCGTGCCGATGAAGCCCACCGGATCGCCAGGACGGCGCTCGATGTCTGGGCGACTGAGGTGGCGCGGTCCGGCTACTGCTTTGAGCATTTCGTCGTTTGGACGGGACGTGGGGCCGGCTGGCATCACTTTGGTGGCCTCTCGGCGCCGGTCCTGTGCTGGTTTGGCGCCTACCATCGGCCCGGTAGGCTCACGCCGGGACTCGACATCTGGGTTGAGGCGCTGGAGGTGTCGCCTGATCGGACGGGGTTGTTTGCACGGCTGCGGCACTATGGATCCGCGCATCACGCGCCGGTGGTGATTGCGACGCTGGTGCCCGGCGACTATCAGGCAACCCTCGACGGCAAACCGGTAGCGGTCCATCCCCGATATCCGGGCACGCTGGAGATCAACCTCGGGCGCGGTTTCACCGCAGGTGAGCTGGTCATCCGTGCTGAGGTGTAGGGCATCTGCAGAACTGTGACGGAGGCTTGTGATGAAAAAGGTCCTCGGCGTTGTCCTGTCCGTGGTCGGCGGCGTGATCGCTGTCGCCTGTGTGCCCTTTCTGCTGCACGCGCTGATCAACGCGCTCTACGTGCTGGCGCTGGGGCAGCCGGTGCCCGACTGGTGGTGGCGTCTGATCGCGCCGATCCAGAACATCGTGGCGTTGCCCATTCTGGCCTTTGCCTTCGTCATTAAGGTGGGGCCGACGTATTCCCTGATCCTGCCGGTGGTCCTCTGTGGGGTGGTGCAGGCGATGGGTGTGCTGCTTCTGTGGCTGGGCGTGCGCACGATCCGTCGGGCGGATGGCGGCGTCGCGCGCCACGGGAGCGCAAGCGTTGGGGCGCTGCTCCTGGTCATCCTCCTCATCGGATGCCGTGCATCGCCTGCGGGTGAGCCTGAGGTGGCTGCGCCTCCGGGCGGCGTGCTCGTGCAGTGGTCGACCTGGGGCGGTAGCGAGAACGTCGCGCTGCAGGAGGAGATCATCCGCGGATTCGAGGCCGACCATCCGGGCATCAAGGTTCAGCGGGTGACGGTGGCGAACTTCACCGACTATCTGACGAAGCTCCAGACGCTGCTGGCCTCCGGCTCGCCGCCGGATGTGATCTCGCTGGGTAACGAGTGGTTCCCTGCCTTTATGGACAAGGGGGCCTTCCAGCCGCTGACGCCCTACATCGAGGGTGATGAGGATCTGGCGTTGGATGATTGGATTCCAAGGACGTTGGAGGTGTTGACGCGCGACGGCGAGCTCTACGCGCTGCCGGCGGACTTCAGCGTCGATGTGCTTTACTATAACCTGGATGCTTTCGACGCGGCGGGCGTACCCTATCCCGATGAGACGTGGACCTGGGACACGCTGCTGGACGCGGCGCAGCGTCTGACCGAGCGCGATGCCGGTGGGCGCGTGGTGCGCTACGGTTGGTCGGACACAGGCCTGAACATGTGGCCGTGGATATG
>JAXGUU010000230.1:0-6785 GCA_040774145.1 Anaerolineae bacterium | reverse complement strand
GGAGATGCGGGCGCCGACTGCTCGGGCGGCTAGTCTAGGTCGAACCACTCGGCGATGAACTGTGCCACACCATCCTCGACGTTGGATGTCGTCGTCCTCCAAGCCGGCTCGCTGATCTCGGGCCGCGCATTCGCCACCGCGACGGTGTAGGGAAAGGCCTCGAAGACGGGCAAATCGTTGAGGTTGTCGCCGAAGTAGAGCACCTGCTCGGCACTGAGCCCCAGCTTGCGGGCCATCGCCACGAGCCCGCGATCCTTGCGCGCCTCGGGGTGGGCGATCTCAACCCAGGTCGTCTCGCCGGGCTGCAGGACGACGTAGGCACGCTCGCCGAGGGCGCGGTCAAGGATCGGGAAGAGCGCGGCCCCACGCTCCGGGGTCTCGCAGATCGCCACCTGCGCCGGCGGCACGGCAAAGAGCGCCTCAGAGCTCTCGACGCCGACATAGGGTTGGTAGGGCCGCTCAAGGATCAGATGCCGGACTTTGGCCATGCCGCCCCCATGGTGCTCACCGTCGGGTTCTCGGGCCAGATAGCGTGAGACGTGGTCCTCGCCGTAGATGAGAGGGACGTACCCGTGATCGTGAGAGAGGGCGACCGCCTCGCGGGCGACCTCGGGATCGATCAACTCCCCCGCCACGCGCCGCCCGCCCTCCAACGTGAAGACGCCGTTGAGGCAGATGGCCCGCGACCATGGGCCGAGGGCGTTCACGAAACGCTCGGTGACCCAGGGGTTGAGCCCCGTGACGAAAGTGAAAGCGACACCCAGCGAGGGTAGATGCGCGAGCGTGCTCAGCGTACGCGGCGAGAGGATGCGGTCGGCGGCGACGAGGGTGCCGTCGATGTCGCTGGCGATGAGGCGGAACTCGGGTCTGGCCCCCATCGATACTAGGGCTTGAGCCGTTCGAAAATCCCGTCCAGCGTGGTCTGCGGCGCCTGATCCTGGACCGCCTCGATACGCCGGCTGTAGGGGATACGGTTCGCATCGCGGTAGAAGATGCCCAAGTACTGGGTCGTCGTCTCCATCGCCATGGCCATGGCTGCCAGGCGGTCAGCGGCGTCGTGATCGGTCGGCAGCGGCTGGGTCACCTCGCGATAGTGGGGATAGGTGTCATAGTAGGTCACGCAGGGACTGAGGACCTGGATCAGCGCGAAGCCGGGATGCTCAAGCGCCTGCTGGAGAATGTCCGACATCTCCTTGACTTTGCCGGAGAAGCAGCGGGCAACGAAACTGACGTCGTAGCCCAAGGCCATCAGCAGAGGATTGAGCGGCTGCTCCTGGGCGCCGTAAGGCGCGGCTCGGTTCGTGATGCCCTGCGGGCTGGTGGGTGAGGGCTGGCCCTTGGTCATACCGTAGATCGAGTTATCCATCACGATGTAGGTGATGTCGATGTTGCGGCGGGCCGCGTGCGGGATGTGCCCACCGCCGATGCTGAAGCCATCCCCATCGCCGCCGACAGCCACGACCGTGGTCGCCGGACGGCCCAGCTTGATCCCCGTGGCGAGCGGCAGGGCGCGCCCGTGGATGCCGTGGATCCCGTAGGTGTTCAGGAAGGCGGGGAAGCGGCTGGAGCAGCCGATCCCGGAGGCGATGGTGATCTCCTCGGGCGGCAGCTGCAGCTCGGCGAAGGCGCGCATCAGCGCCGTGAGCACCGCATAGTGGCCGCAGCCGGGGCACCAGATGGGCTTGACGGCGCTGCGATAGTCCGCGGGGCTGCGCCGGTCGGTGGTCGGGTCAGTCATGGCAGCTGCCCCTTTCCCAGGAGCCACCGGTCTCGTCGTGGAGCCGGCGGACGGTGTCGTAGATCGTGGCGAGTTTGCCGCGCTCGCGGTCCCAGAGCCGGCGTTCGTGATCGACCATCTCCATCGCCGCGGTGTAGATCTCGCGTACTTTGAACGGCACGCCCTGCTCCTTCTTGTAGGGATAGATGTGCACGTTGAGCTCGTCCAGCTGCCGGTAGTAACGGTGCTCGATCATCCGCCCGAATTGCCCGGAGAAGTTGAGCTCGGGGATGAGGATCGCTTGTTTGGAGGCGATGAAATCGCTGATGGCCTGGTCGGGCATGGGGAGGAGCGTGTGGGGGTAGATGGCCTCGATCGGAATGCCCTGCGCGTGGATATGCTGCATAGCCTCGCGGACCGCGCCGCGCGTGCTTCCCCAGCCGATGATGCCGAAGGGGGCGCCCCGATCGCCCCAGCGACGCGAGGTCATCCGCCAATCAGCGAGCATCCGCCGCGCCGTCTCGACCTTGTTGGCGCGCTTTTGCATCATCCGCTGGTGCGTCATGGGTGCCTGGTCGGGATGACCATAGGCGTTGTGCTCCAGACTCTCGGCGAGGTACATGCCGCGGGGCATGCCCGGATGCGCCATCGGCGAGATGCCGCTGTCACTGAAGGCGTAGCGTTTGTACTTGCCCTCCAGCTCTTCGGCGGTCGGTACCATGCGCTCCAGGGGCCCGTTCCAGGGGAGCCCCGGCAGCGGTGTTGTCTCCTGGCGCGAAGCCATCGCCTGATCCGAGAGCACGATCACAGGCATCTGGAAGCGCTCCGCTAGGCTGAAGGCGTAGATGGTCTGGAAGTAGCAATCCTTGACGGAATCGGGTGCCAGCACGAAGCGTGGGGCATCGCCGTGCCCGCCGTAGAGAGCCAAAAAGAGATCGCCCTGTGACGTCTTGGTCGGCAGTCCTGTGGAGGGCCCCGCCCGCTGGACGTTGATGACGACGAGCGGGATCTCCGCCATACTGGCAAAGCCTAGCCCCTCGACCATCAGGGAGAGACCGGGCCCCGAGGTGGCGGTCATCGCCAGTCGTCCGGCATAGGACGCGCCGATCGCCATATTGATCGCCGCGATCTCGTCCTCGACTTGGACCAGGGTGCCGTTGAAGGCGGGCAGGTAGCGCGCCATCGATTCCATGACCGGTGTCGCCGGCGTGATCGGATAGCCCGAGAAGAAGGTGCAGCCGGCAGCCAGGGCGCCCAACGCCATCGCATCGGCGCCCGAGAGCAGAATGCGTTCCTCCTCGAGCGTCCCCGGGAACGGCAGCGCGAAAGGAAAGGCCCCCGCATAGTGCTCCCGCGCAAAGGCGTAGCCGTGCCTCAAGGCTTCGGTATTCTTATCCAACGACTCGGCGTGGCGCTGCATGCGCCGGCGAACAACGTCCTCGGCGACCTCAAGGGGAAAGCCGAAGAGCGCGCTGAGCGCGCCCAGGAAGACGAAGTTCTTGCCCATCGGCCAGTCCAGCGCCTGCGCGATATCCTCTCCGGGGATCGGGAGGTGCGGGTGATCGTCCGTCGGAATCGTGACCTTGGCCTCGTGGAGGATCACGGCGTCTCTGCAGAGATCCTCGTGCTCCTCAATCCAGGCCTGTTTGTTCATCGCGACGAGCACATCGGCCTCATCCCCCTCGGTCATCACGCGCTGTGTGCCCAGGCGGACCTGGACCATGACCTGTCCCCCGCGGATCTCGGCGGGGTAGCTGCGGAAGCTGTAGATCTCCAGCCCTGAGGCGGCAGCGATGCGCGTGAAGAGGTCGCCAAGGGTGATGGTGCCCTCGCCACCTTCACCGCCAATGCGGACGACGACGGTCGACTCATGGGAGTGCATAGGCTTGCCTCTATTCTTCCCTTTCGTTAGCACTGACAACAGCGGTAATCTGCCCCTGCCCCCACGTCTCGAGTTGGCCATCCGGGCCCAGGGCGAGGGCCGTGGCATCGGGGATGCCCAGACCGAAGAGCGCGCCATCGATCTGGGGCAGGGCACGCAGGATCGGCGTCTCCTCGGTTGAGGTGAAGTGCGGTGCAACGACGGCATTGAGCAGGAAGCCGAACCCCATGGTCTGCTGATAGGGCGGCACCGGCGGCAGGACCCAGCGTCCCAGCGCCGCTGCCCCGGCGCCTACGCCGATAATGCTCAGGCCCTGGAGCGTGCTATAGCCGCGGACGATGGCGGCTAGCGCCGGCGTACCGTGCAGATTGTTGACCAGAGGCAGGGGATTCTCGCCGCCCAGGTAGAGAATACCGGCCTCCTCCAGCAACGAGAGAAAGGCCTCGGTCTGGAGCTGATCGCGCGTCATCGTCGCCAGGCTGAAGGCCTGGCCCCCGGGTCCACCCAGCAGCGTGTAGTGCTCGAGGATGTCGTCTGCAAGGCTCGGACTGCCGTCGCCGGTGAGCACGACCATCGGTCGATCGAGGTTCGCCAGGATGAGGAGCTGGGCGTCGACCGCGTCGGTCTCGCCGGTGTGCAGATCTCCGCCGCCAAGGAGGACGAGCCAACCCTCCCCGTCGAGCCACTGCAGTGGGCCTTGGTGCGGCATCGACCTCAGACCTCCCTTGGCGGCATCAGCCGCCGCAGCGTCTCGACGATCAGCCCTACGCCATTGACCATCGCGCGCTCATCGATATCGAAGCGCGGGTTGTGGTGCGGGCGCTCCTCGTAGTCCTCGGGCCCTGACGCAACGAAGACGAAGCAGCCCGGCACTTCCTGGAGAAAGAAGGCGGCATCCTCACTGCCCATGGTGCGGACGTCGGCTCTGAGGGCTTCCTGCCCGAAGAGGTCGATGACCGTCTCCTGGACCAGGGCGGTCACCGAGCGATCATTGACCAGGGCCGGGGTCAGCGGCATCATCTCGATCTCCGCCTCCGCGCCCATCATCTCGGCGGTGCCGTGGACGACGGCGTTCAGCCGCTCGAGGATTCGCTCGCGCACGCCCGGATCGTAGGTCCGGATCGTACCGCGCAGCTCCGCCACCCGGGGGATCACGTTGAAGGCTTCACCGCTCCGGATGGATCCGATGGTGAGCACCGCGGTCTCCAGCGCACCGACGTTGCGGCTGACGATGGTCTGTAGGTTCGTGACCATCAGGGCGGCGGTGGTGACGGGATCCACCGTCTGCTCGGGTAGCGCTCCGTGACCACCCTTGCCGTTGATGGTGACCTTGAAGGCCTCGGCGGCTGCCATAATCGGACCCGGGGAGGCGCCGATCTCGCCATAGGGCATATGGTTCCAGACGTGAAGGGCGAGCGCCACCTGGGGGTGCGGATCCTGGAGTGCACCCTCGCGGACCATGATCTCGGCCCCGTTTTGCCCCTCCTCACCGGGCTGGAAGATCAACTTGAGCGTGCCACGCCAGGTGTCGCGGTGCTGGGCCATCAAGGTGGCGATGCCCAGGCCCATGGCGGTGTGGGCGTCGTGACCGCAGGCATGCATACACCCGGGTGTCTGCGACGCATAGGCGACGTCGTTCTCCTCCAGGATGGGCAGCGCGTCCATGTCGACGCGGTTCATCACGACCGGTCCCTCTCCGTTCTCGAAGTGGGCGACCACACCGTTGGTGGCGACACCCTCTCGAACGCTGTAGCCCAGGCCGCGCAGCGTCTCGGCAACGATCCCTGCCGTGCGTGAGGTCTCCAGTCCCAATTCGGGATGTTGGTGGAAGTCGCGGCGCCAGGCGACCAGTTGATCGAAGATGGTATTGGCTTGTTTGAGTGCGTTCACGTTGGTCCTCCTTGGGACGGTTGCCTAAGTGTAATGAGCCCCTCATCAGCTGGCAAGTATGAATTGTACCCTATCCATACGCAAATCCTCCCAGAGCGTCATGGCTCTGGGAGGATAGGTGTCTGTCGCAGGTGGACGACTACAGCTCGTAGAGCTCTGTGTACTTCCTGCGCAGATAGGTCAGCAGCGGTTGTGCGCTGATCTGCGTGTTGAACTCGCGCTCAAGCAGCTCGGGCGCGGTGAACTTGCGTCCGTGCTTGTGGAGGCGGTCGCGGAGCCAGCTCAGGAGCGGCTCGAACTCACCCTGGGTGTAGTCCTCCTCCAGGTCGGGCATGTCCGTCAGGACCTGTTCGTAGAGCTGTGCGGAGATCAGGTTTCCCAGGGTGTAGGTGGGGAAGTAGCCGACCATGCCGTGGGACCAATGGATATCCTGCAGGCAGCCGAGAGCGTCGTTGGGAGGGGTGATGCCGAGATACTCCTCGTAGCGGGCGTTCCACGCCTCCGGGACGTCGGCGACCTTGAGCTCGCCGGTGACCAGGGCCTTCTCCAACTCGAAGCGGACGAAGATGTGCAGGTTGTACGTGACTTCATCGGCCTCGACACGGATGAGGCTGGGCTGCACCTTGTTGATCGCGTGGTGGAAGGTGGTCAGCGAGATGCTGCTGAGCTGTTCGGGGAAGAAGGCCTGCAGGATGGGGTAGTAGTGATACCAGAAGGGCAGGCTGCGGGCGACCTGGTTCTCCCAGAGGCGCGACTGCGACTCGTGAAGGCCGAGCGTCGCGCCGCCGGCCAATGCGGTGCGATCGAAGGCTTCGGGGCTACCCTGCTCGTAGAGGGCGTGACCGCCCTCGTGGACACTGCTGAAGATGGCGGACTGTGGGGCGCTCGGGTGGATGCGCGTGGTGACACGGACGTCGGCACGACTGAACTCAGTGGTGAAAGGATGCGGCGCTCTGTCCTGGCGCCCGCGCTTGAAGTCGTAGCCGATGTCCCGCAGCAGCAGCAACGTGAAGTCCCACTGCTTCTGGTCGTCGTAGGTCAGGCTCAGGAAGTCATCGTTGACCTCGGGCCGCGCAGCGATCTCGCGGACGAGCGGCACCAGGCCCTCCTTGAGCTCGCCGAAGAGCGCCTCAACCTGTGCCGTCGTCATATCGGGCTCATACTGGTCGAGGAGCGCGTCGTAGGGGTGCTCGGTGTAGCCCAGGTAGCTCGCCCTCTCGACCTGAAGGTCGATGAGTTCCTGCAGGCGGGGCTCGAAGGTGGCGAAGGTATCGGTCTCCCGTGCCTTGCGCCAGG
>JAXGUU010000229.1:0-6815 GCA_040774145.1 Anaerolineae bacterium | reverse complement strand
TTATGGTCCGCGAGGGCGTCGTTGTCACCCCACCGCTTGCCTCCAGCATCCTCAAGGGCATCACCCGCCAGTGCGTGATGACGCTCGCCGCCGACCTGGGCTACACAGTAAAGGAGGAGTTCATCACCCGCGAGATGCTTTATACCGCGGATGAGCTCTTCTTCACCGGCACGGCAGCGGAGGTCACCCCGATCCGCTCGGTGGATCGCATCGCCATCGGCGCCGGGCGCCGCGGGCCGGTCACGGAACAGCTCCAGACGGCCTTCTTCGACATCGTCTCGGGCGCCGCAGAGGACCGCCACGGCTGGTTGACACCGGTCAACTGAGCCAAGCAGCGAGATCCCGCCCCATCTTCTCTGCTATAATATTGGTGTACCCACGCAAGCGAAGGGAGCGCGCAGATGCCGGTCATCACCCTCTCCCGAGAGATGGGCAGCCTGGGCACCGCCATCGCCCGGCGGGTCGCCGACAGTCTCGGCTACCGCTTTGTCTGGCGCGAGGTCATCAATCGGGCGGCCTCCCGCGCCGGCGCCCCCGAGGTCGCCCTAGCCGAGATCGACGATCTGGACCTCCTCGGCGTGCGCCCCACCTTCCGTCAGCGCCGCGCCTATCGCGAGTGCGTCCGGCAGGTGATCGAGGAGCTGGCGGCCCAAGATGACGTGGTCATTGTAGGTCGCGCGGGCCAGGTCGTCCTCAGAGATGCCCCCAACGTGCTCCACGTGCGGGTCGTCGCTCCGCGGGAGCTGCGCATCCGGCGTACGGCCTCCAGACAGAGGATCTCTCTCGAGGCCGCGCGAGCCCAGGTGCAGGAGAGCGATCGCTCACGACGGGCCTACCTGCGTCGCGCCTACTACGTCGACTGGAACGCTATCGAGCTCTACGACCTCGTCATCAACACCCGTCGGCTGACCGTCGTGGCGTCAGCCGGACTCATCATCCACGCCCTCGGGCAGGACAGCCCCCTCGAGGAAGCACCAAGAAAGGACACCCACTCTTGAACGATGCACCCCAACCCACGTTCGCCCACCCCTCTGAGCAGGCCTTTGCACGGATTCTGGACTACTACGGCATCGAATGGGCGTATGAGCCCCGCACCTTCGTGCTTGAACAGGACGAGGAGGGGAATGTGCTGGAGGCCTTCTCGCCCGACTTCTATCTTCCCCAACAGGACCTCTACATCGAGCTAACCACACTCCGCCCCAGCCTGATCCGCATCAAGAACCGCAAGATCGCGCGCCTGAAGGCACTCCATCCCGAGATCAACATCAAGCTCTTCAAGCGCCGCAACATCCGCGACCTCATGATCAAGTACGGGATCGACGAGCAGGCGCGTGAGATCCTGGGAACGGAGGCACAGTGAAACGTTCCACATCGACCCACTGGCATCCTGAGGAGGCGTACGGCGAGCTGTCAGAGGGCATCGCCAAGGTGCTCATCTCCGAGGAGAAGCTCCACCGGCGCGTGATGGAGCTGGGGGAAGCGATCTCGAGGGACTATGTCGATCGCGACCCCATCCTGATCGGCGTCCTGAAAGGCGTCGTCCCCTTTATGGCCGACCTGCTGCGCGCCATCACGATCCCTGTGGAGACCGATTTTATGGCCATCGCGAGCTACAGCGCCGATGCCCGCACGCAGGGCATGGTGCGCCTCGAGAAGGACCTCAGCCTCCCGATCACGGGCCGCCACGTGCTCTTCGTCGAGGACATTATCGACACCGGGCTCACCCTGAACTATCTCCTGCGCAACCTGAGAGCCCGCGACCCCGCCACCCTCGATGTCTGCGTGCTCTTCAACAAGCCCACGAGCCGGCTGATCGATATCCCGATCGCCTATAAGGGATTTGATCTACCCAACCGCCTGGTGGTGGGCTATGGGCTCGACTTTCGGGAGCGCTACCGCAACCTGCCGTTCGTCGCCGAGCTCAAACCCGAGGTCTTTCACAACGACGTGGCGGCACCATGAAAAGGAGGCAGTCGTCAGGAGGGGGGAGTCCCGAACGCCTGCCTCAGTCAAGCCACAAAAGAAGGGGTCCCAAGTAACCTTTTGGCTTCCCTATCACTCTTTCGGTAGTCCTACTTGGGCTTTCTGTTTCGATGAGCGATCCTCTGCATCGTCGATTCAGATGGCTCCTAACCACCTACTCGATCTCTCTTGGCTCCACTTCTAGAAGTCTGCCTTGGGTTGCTTCATCTTTCGATGTCGCATCCCTGCTCACTCTTTGAAGCTTCTTCGCCTTGAGATTCCCTTCCTCGATCTTGGTCACGGGTTTGCTTTGAGGTCTTCCGACCTCTTGCATTAGCCCCTGTTAACCCATCGATTCCGGGCCTGATAAGGGTGTCATCCAATTACTCGGGACTCCCTTACTCTTTGGAGGTCTGCTCGACGTTCTGGCTTCTCTCCTTAGAGTAATTACATTATACCAAACCACCTGATGTTTGTCAAGGCCTTTCCGACAAATTCATCCTTTGACACCCTACGAAATGGCCTTACAGTGGGCAGCAGCCCGTACACACAATCGGTCAGCGAGGTGTGCCTTTGAACATCCCTCTCAAGCGTTACTGGGACCTACTTGCTAAGCACATCGCGTCGCAGAAGCTGCCCTTCGCCCTGCTCGCCATCCTGCTCTTCAGCAGCATCGGTCTCCAGATCTTCAACCCGCAGATCATGCGCCGCTTCATCGACGCCACCCAATCGGCGGTGCCGCCGAGCGTGCTGGTCTCGACCGCGGCCCTCTTCACCGGTCTGGCGATCATGCAGCAGGGCGTCACGATCGGCGCGGCCTACTTCGGCGAAAACGTGGCCTGGACCGCGACCAATGCCCTGCGTGCGGAGTTGGCCCGCCACTGCATCCACCTCGACATGAGCTTTCACGGCGAGACCAGCCCCGGCGAGCTCATCGAGCGCATCGACGGCGATGTCGGCGAGTTGGCTAATTTCTTCTCCCAGCTCGTCATCCGCGTCATCGGCAACCTCATCCTGCTGGTGGGCATCGTCGTCGCGCTGTTCCTGGAGGACTGGCGCCTCGGCGTGGCGGTCTTCATCTTCGCGATCATCGCGCTTCTCGCGCTGAATGCCGTGCGTGGACTCGCCATCCCTCATCAGACGGCGTTCCGTCAAGCCGTCGCCGACCTCTTCGGCTTCCTTGAGGAGCGACTCGCGGGCACCGAGGATATCCGTTCATCGGGGGCGGTCGACTTCGTCCTCCGCGGACTCTACCAGCTGCAATACCGTGGACTCACCCACTGGCGCAAGCGTGAGCAGATGTTTATGATCGTGCGCATCGTGGGCGGCGCCCTGATGATGACGGCCCACGTGATGGCGATGATCGGTGGCTTCCTCCTCTTTCGCGCAGACCTGGTCACCATCGGCGCCGTCTACCTGATCGTCCACTACGTCAACCTCCTGGGCCGGCCCATTCGCGAGCTGACCCAACAGGCCGAGAGCCTCCAAAGTGTCGGCGCAGCCACACAGCGCCTCTCGGACCTCAGCCGCATCCGCAGCAAGCTGCCGGATGGGCCGGGTGCGAGGATCCCGCCTGGGCCGTTGGCCCTGACCTTCGACCACGTCCACTTCTCCTACATCGCCGAGGAACCGGTATTGAAGGACATCGACTTTGAACTCGCTCCCGGACGGGTGCTCGGTCTGCTGGGCCGGACCGGCAGCGGTAAGACGACCATGGCACGCCTCATCTTCCGTCTCTTTGATCCCAAGCAGGGGGCGATCCGCCTGAAGGGCGTGGACATCCGCCAACCGCGGCTCAAGGAGCTCAGACAGCGCGTCGCGCTGGTCACACAGGACGTGCAGCTGTTCCAGGCCACCGTCCGTGATAACCTCACATTCTTCGACCCCACGATCTCCGATGCCCGCATCGCGGAGGTCATCGAAGCGCTGGAGCTGACCGAATGGTACGCATCGCTCCCCGAAGGGCTGGACACACGACTGGCAACCGGCGGGCGCAGCCTATCGGCAGGCGAGGGCCAACTGCTGGCCTTCACCCGCGTCTTCCTGCGCGACCCGGGCCTCGTCATTCTGGATGAGGCCTCCTCAAGGCTCGATCCCGCTACTGAGCAGCTCATTGAGCGCGCCGTCGACAAACTGCTCAGGGACCGCAGCGCCATCGTCATCGCGCACCGTCTGGGCACCGTCCACCGGGCCGACGAGATCATGATCCTACAGGACGGCAAGGTCGTCGAACACGGAGAGCGTCTCGCACTCGCTGCCGATCCGAGTTCGCGTTTCGCCGCGCTCCTACAAGCGGGGCTGGAGGAGGTGCTGGTATGAGTGCCAAGGAAGAGACCGGCAAGGCGAAAATGACGGACGCCCCGGACGAACGCGAGACCGTGAACACCCTACCGACCTGGCGCGTCATCGTGGATATGGTCCGCTTCCGCTGGAAACTCTGGCTGGGCAATCTGGGCGCGATGCTGCTCCTGATCGCCTTCTGGCAGATCCCCGGCTTCATCATGCGGGCCTTCTTCGACACCCTTTCAGGCCAGGCAGCGGCGAGCTGGGACGTCGTGACACTCGCGGCCCTGATCTTCGCCTGTGAGCTCGGGCGCGTCCTCGGCATGTACGGCCTCATCTCCACCAACGTCCCCTTCTTTGTCCACACGATGACGCTCCTGCGCAAGAACCTCCTGACGCACATACTAAGGCGCCCGGGGGCCTCGGCGCTCCCCGACTCTCCCGGCGAGGCCATCAGCCGCTTCCGCGGCGACGTTTTCGAGATCTCGCTCTTCGCCCTGTGGATCAACGACATCCTCGGCATGCTCGCCTTCGGCATCGTCGCACTGGTCACGATGCTGCTCATCAACGCCCGCATCGCGCTGATCGCGCTCTTGCCGCTGATTCTGGTGGGTGTCCTCGCCAACAGCACCACCAAGCGCATCGAACGCTACCGGCGCGCCAGTCGTAAGGCAGCCGGCATCGTCACCGGCTTCATCGGCGAGTTCTTCGGTGCCGTCCAGGCAGTCAAGGTCGCCACTGCTGAGGAGAGCGTGCTGGCCCACTTCGACCGGATCAACGACGAGCGGCGCCGGGTCGTGATCAAGGATCGCCTCTTCCACGCGTTGCTGGGATCGCTCTTCCGCAATGCCGTCGACCTCGGGACCGGTATCATCCTCATCCTCGCAGGACGCGCGATGACCGAGGGTGTCTTCACCGTCGGTGACTTCTCGCTCTTCGTCTTTATGCTGGGCGGCATCAGTGAGCTGACGACCTTCTCGGGTCTGCTGGTGGCACGCTACAAGCAGATCGGCGTCTCCGTCGAGCGCATGGGCCGCCTGATGGAGGGCGCCCCCCCTGAAGCGCTCACAGCCTTCGGTCCCGTCTACATGGATGGCCGATTCCCCGACGTTGTCTATCCGACCAAGACCGAGGCGGATGATCTGCGGCTGCTGACCGCACGGAACCTCAGCTATCACTTTCCGGGCAGCGACAACGGCATCGAGGAGGTCGACCTGACCCTCCGTCCCGGCACGCTCACGGTCGTCACCGGGCGCATCGGATCCGGCAAGACCACGCTCTTGCGCGTGTTGCTGGGCCTCCTCCCCCGCGACGGTGGCGAGATCTCGTGGAATGGGGAGCCGGTCGCGGATCCCGACAACTGGTTCACGCCGCCCCGTTGCGCCTACACGGCCCAGGTCCCACGCCTCTTCAGCGACTCGCTGCGCGACAACATCCTGATGGGACTCGATCGCGATGAGCAAGCGATCCAAGCGGCGCTGCGTATGGCGGTCATGGAGTACGACGTCGCCGAATTCGACGAGGGCCTTGAGACCAAGGTAGGCCCCAAAGGTGTGAAGCTCTCCGGCGGTCAGGTCCAGCGCACGGCGGCGGCGCGCATGTTCGTGCGCGAGCCGGAGCTGCTCGTCTTCGATGACCTCTCCAGTGCCCTGGATGTCGAGACCGAGCGTGCGCTCTGGGACCGTATCTTCGAGCGCCCGGATGTCACCTGTCTCGCGGTCTCCACGCGCCGCGTGGCCCTGCGCCGCGCCGATCACATTATCGTGCTCAAGGAGGGGCGGGTGGAGGGCGAGGGACGTCTCGATGACCTCCTGGCGACCAGCGAGGAGATGCAACGCCTTTGGCACGGCGATGCGGAGCATGGAGGCGCCACGCCATGATCGGTGGTCTGACGATCCTGCTCCTCTTCCAATTGGCAGGCGAGTTCATCGCCACATGTTTCGCCCTGCCCATCCCGGGCCCGGTCATCGGGATGGGCCTCCTGTTCGCAGCGCTGCTGCTCCGCGGGCGCCTCACACGACCACCCGATGAGGCGTCGGGCGACCACCCTCCGTCGAGCCTCGAGCAGGCCGCTCAGGCCCTGCTGGATCATCTGTCGCTGCTCTTCGTCCCCGCAGGCTGCGGCGTCGTCAGCTACTATGCCCTCATCCGACAGGAATGGCTGCCGATCACGGTGTCGCTGATCGGCAGCACCGTCATCGCCATCGCGGTCACCGCCCTGACGATGCAGGCCCTGGTCCGTCGGCGGCCCGCCGAACAGGAGGTTGGTCGAGATGGAGGATAGAGCGCAGGAACTCTGGCACATCCTCCAGAGCTCACCGTTGCTCTGGCTCGCGGTGACGCTGCTGGTCTTCCAGGTTGCGCGGCGCATCGCCCGCCGAACGGGCTCGCCCTGGCTCAATCCGGTGCTCACGTCCATCATCGTCATCTCGGCGTTGCTGTTGCTGACGGGAACACCTTACGACGTCTACTTCGGACACGTCGGCTTCATCCATTTCCTGCTCGGCCCGGCGACGGTCGCGCTCGCCGTCCCCCTCGCTCCGCGCGCCGATCGGCTACGGCAGACGGCA
>JAXGUU010000228.1:0-6830 GCA_040774145.1 Anaerolineae bacterium | reverse complement strand
GGAGGGTATGCGTCTCCATGTGTCTGAATCACGGATTGCCACGGATTTATGGAGTCCACGGATTGGGGCCTTCCCATCCGTGCAATCTGCGTCATCCGTGTCATCTGTGATTCTGACCATCCCGTTGTCTGAATCACGGATTGCCACGGATTTATGGCTTCCACGGATTGGGGCCTTCCCATCCGTGCAATCTGCGTCATCCGTGTCATCTGTGATTCAGACCATCCCGTTGTCTGAATCACGGATTGCCACGGATGGACGGATTCCACGGATTTCGGCGTTCCCATCCGTGCAATCCGTGTCATCCGTGATTCAGACATCGAACCCCATCCTCGACAGATGCGCCGCGACCCTGGCGCTCAACGCGTCCACCTCGGCCTCGATGGCCGGCAGCGGCTTGGCGTAGCGCTCAGCCAGCTCCTTGACCCGCGCGGTCAGGGCCTGGGAGATGCGGTCGAGCTCGGTCTGGACCGCTGCAGATAGGGTGGCGAGCCATTTGTCGTCGACGACGAGGGTCCTGGTTTCGGCTTCGCTGAGCTGCGCGTAGCGCGCCTCGACGCAGGCGTCGAGGGCTTTGCCGGCCTGGCGGACCCTCGCGGCAGTGGCGGATTCCTTCTCTATCAGCCCGAGGAGCTTGGTCAGGAGCGCATATTCCTCGGCGGATTCAGGATCAAGCTGCGTCGCCTTGAGTCGCGCTTTCACGGCAGCCCTGGTGACCTTGCCGCCGTCGCTTGTGAGCTCGGCCAGGAGGTCCTCCTCACCGCCGTGTTCCTCCACTAGCTCGCTGATCTCCTGGGAGAGCGCGTCGCGCTCCGCCTCCAGGGCCTCGAGTGAGCGCTGTTCGGCGGAGCAATAGCGCGCCACGATGAGCTCGGGCGGGATCAGGTCCGGGTTGGCGGCCCAGCCGTCGGTCGCGACCATGTAGACGTCGTCCTGCATCGTCTCGCTCCAATAGGCCATCAGGTGCTGGTAGACGTCGTAGGCGTCGATCAGGGGCAGCGGCTCGAAGGCGGTCAGGAGCGACTCGGCGAGGACCTCGATGAGGTCGCGGCTGTGGCTGCCCTTTGTCAGCGCGAGCATCCGCGGACGGGCTGCGTCGCGCCAGCGTGCGAAGATGGCGTGGACGCGGTCGGCGTAGGCCAGGAAGTCGGGATGCGTGGCGATGGTGCGCTTGATCTCGGCGGCGGGCACACGGAGGTCGCTGTAGCCGGGGTGGGACGGAGCGGGCGCGGGCGCGCTCGGCGTCGTTGCAGCGCCCGGGACCTCAGGCGGGGCCGGGGCCAGTGCGGGGGGCGGGGCGGCGACGGTCGCGCCTTCATAGCCGGGACGGGCCTCGGCGGCGATCGCGGGCGCGCCCTGCAGGCCCGGAGGATAGGGCGTGGAATCGCTGCCCGCCGCGGCTCGGGGCGCGAAGAGCGCCGCCTGGAGCGCGGGGAAGACGGCCCAGGTGCGGCTCAGGGCGTCGAGATCGCGGTCGGGGATGCCGCCGAAGAGGTGGGCGGCGATGTCCTGGCTGTCCTCGGGGTCGGTCGTGTCGATGTACCGCGGGAGATTGAGGTTGTAGTCGTTGGCCTGGATCTCGGTGAGCGGCACCATGCGCGAGTAGCGCGGGAGCTCGCATTGGCCATTGAAGACGTCGACGATCTTGCGGATGTCCTGGTGGCGGAGGCGGTTCTTGGCGCCGTCCTTCATGAAGCCCTGGGAGGCGTCGACCATGAAGATGCCGGTGCGCGTGGCGGCGTGCTCCTTGTCGAGCACGACGAGGCAGGCGGGGATGCCGGTGCCATAGAAGAGGTTGGCCGGCAGGCCGATGATGCCCTTGATGTAGCCACGTTGGACGATGGCCCGGCGGATATCGCCCTCGGCGTTGCCGCGGAAGAGGACGCCGTGGGGCATGACCACGACGCCCTTGCCCGTGGACTTGAGCGAGGCCAGCACGTGCAGCAGGAAGGCGTAGTCGCCATTGCGCTGCGGCGGGATGCCCAGCTCGAAGCGGCCGTAGAGATCGTGCTCGGGATCGAAGCCGCTGGACCACGCCTTGGTGGAGAACGGTGGATTGGCGACGACGTAGTCGAAGGTCTTGAGCGACCCGTTGGGGTTCTTCCAGTAGGGGCTGGAGAGCGTGTTGTCCTGCCAGATCTCGGCGGTGGGGTTGTCGTGAAGGATCATATTCATCCGCGCGAGGGCGGCGGTGGCGTTGTCCATCTCCTGCCCGTAGATGGTGACGCCGCGCGGGGCCTGGTCGGCGGCCTTGATGAGGAGCGAGCCGGAGCCACAGGTGGGGTCGTAGATGGTCTGGCTGGGGCTGCCGGCGCGGTCGATGCCGATGACCTGGGCCATGATGCGCGAGACCTCGGCGGGGGTGTAGAACTGGCCCTTGGACTTGCCCGACTGCGTGGCGAAGTGGCGCATCAGGTACTCGTAGGCGTCGCCAAGGATATCGTCGCCCTCGGCGCGGTTGGCGCGGAAATCGAGCCCGGGGTTCTCGAAGATGGCGACGAGGTTGGAGAGGCGGTCGACCATCTCCTTGCCACGCCCGAGCTTGTCGGGGTCGTTGAAGTCGGCCAGGGTGATGACGCCCTTGAGATCGTTGGCGTCGGCAAGTCGACCGATGATTATGTTGATCTTATCGCCGATCTCCTTGTCGCCCTTGAGCGCGACCATATCGCGGAAGCTGCCGCCGGGCGGGACCTCGATGAGGGCATCGGGCTGGCCCGCGTAGCGGTCCGAGACGTATTTGACGAAGAGAAGGACGAGGATGTAGTCCTTGTACTGGGAGGCGTCCATCCCGCCGCGGAGCTGGTCGCAGCTCGCCCAGAGCGAGGCGTAGAGCTGGGTTTTCTTGACGGGCATAGTCGACCAGGTCCTTAGCATACGGCATGCACTTGCAGATCGCACTGTAGGCCACAGTGTGTGCTGTGAAAAGCGCGAGCAGATGATACATCAGCCGGTAGCATAGAGCAAGCTACGTTGTAGAGTGCTCTACCGAACTGCGGCGTCGCTCATCAGCGAGGCCGAACTCAATCAGGAGTCCATCTGCGCCTGCCGCGCCGGTCGCGGTTGTGGCCCCCGGCGAGCTGCGTCATAATCTGTGTGGGGTGTTGTGATCGATGTTGGTCGCCAGGGCCACGCGAGACTCGGGCGGCGCGGTCTCTATTCAGATCACCTGTGCAAGGAGTCCTGTATGGCGGTAGACGCCTTTGTCGTCAGACTGCCGGATGCTGAACCGTACATGTTTGCTACTCAGTTCCTTGCGTCCCCCGACTTCACAAAGCCGATGTTGCAGACAGCGATTTGGTGGCCCAGCTCGGCTCATCCTCTACAACTACTCCCTTGTCGCGCCCAAGATCCTTGTGTATCACGACTTGCACGCAGACACCCCGCCGATTCTCGCAGTCGACCTCAGGGAAGGGCTTCCAAAGGTGCCGATAGTGTGCGACGTGTGCGATGCGGTCGTGACTGCGGCGGAGGAGCTCTCTTACGACCTGATCTTCCTGAAGACTGGTAAACTCGAGGAGTTGGTCAGTACAGATGCACTATTCACAGGATGAGTTCCTGGATCTGCTGGTCGATGGGCTGGGAGCCGCGGCGGCAGGATCTGGTGACCCGCTCGAACGGCTTCTGGAGGACCTTTTCGGCCCAGATGCGACCACCAAGGGTGACCTGGCACGGAGGGTGTACGTGCCCAGTCCGGAGCTACTGGCCAGACTGCGCGAGTTAGGTGACTGGCGCGAACGACAGTCGGCTGACGAGAAAGGCAAGCTGATGGAGGAGGTTGCCGTATTGGCCTTTGCTTGCCTAAGGGGGCGAGACGCCATCAAGAACTATCGCTCGTTCGCGTCGCAGCATGACCTGGTCATCTCTGGGTCGGCCTCCGCGTGGTTCTTCCTTATGATGTACTTGCACCTTCCACGTGACCGAAGGACAATCGTGGTCGAGTGCAAGAACCTTGGCACCGCTGCGAAACCAGTAAGGGTGGGAGATCCCGAGTTTCGGAGACTCTGTGCCATAGGGGGTGGTATGTTCGAGGGAACGGCCGAACTTGGCGTGTTCTTCGCACGTTTCGGCGCGACAGGGTTTCGCGGCTATGGCTGCAGTCACGGGTTCTCGCTTGAGGCGGCAAGAGCGACTCAGGCGCTGTTTCATGCCAAGACAGGCAAGTACGTCGAGGGCTTTCTGCAAGACAGCAGAGTGTTGTGTTGTCGCCGGATGTGGCCGAGGTGTTTCCGGATACAGGCGCCATGTGGGCCGGGTCGCCTGACCCATGCGCATCAAGCTAAGGCCTCCGACGTGGGGCGAGCGGCTTCTGAGCCGCATTCCCGCGGTAGGATAGTTGCGACGAACCAGGACGCGGACGCGCAATCCGCACCTCTGCGGGACGTTGTGCTGGGAATGCCTCGCCATCCGAGGGCGCGACGACACCTCGCGTGCGGCAGCTCCGGGATCGCGGGCCTGCCACGTATGGGGAGGGCGACGCAGCGGGAGCTTACCTTGATGCCTATGGCTCGCCTGACCCGACCGACTCAGGCGAGCAGGGCTACATGGCGCTTGCTTCAGAGCGGCTCAGACCTAGCGGAGCAGCTCGAGCAGCGCTTCCACCGAGAGGTCGACATCGCGCAGGATCTTGCGCAGCAATCCGCGACCGATGGTCTGCCCGGCGTGCACCGGGACTGTGGTGATGCGCCCATCCGGATGGCGTAGGCGGACGTGGCTCCCTTTCTGGCGGGATACCTCGAAGCCGGCGCGTCTCAGGGCTCTGATGAGCGCCTCGCCGGACACAATGGGCAGAGGTGGCATCAGACGGTAACTCGTTGGACGCCGACAAACACGGGGAAGTCCGCAAGCGGCTCGCCATCATCCTCCACGCAGAGCGCGATGACCTCGCGGATGTTGGCCATCAGCTCGTCGAGCGTGGCACCTTGGGCATAGCATGCCGGAAGCTGCGGAACCTCGCCCACATACACACCGTCCTCGTCCTGCTCCACCCACACATAGAACTCACGCATCGCGACCTCCTGCATTGAGCTGCATTGTACCATGGGCGGTGGCCCGGAGAATGGCTCAGGGCCTCGCTGGGATTCCGTCTCTGGAAAAGCCGGTACTCCGCTGAATCCCCGATATGTCTTGCATTCCCGCGATTCGTCTTGCAGTACGCCATATCCGCCGGCGATAGTATCGCATCGATCGACACCGGCACCGCCGTCAAAGACGCGATTCTGGTGCACAAGGATCCCGAGTATGGCGCTCTGGGCGATCAGGGGATGTTGGAGGCGTTGCCTTACAGGGCCGCCGGCACTGCCGTCTCGACGGGCCGCGGGCGCGAGCGCCATCAGCGAGGACTTCCTGATGGGGCATTTCATCTTCGGGGGGATCGGCCTGGTGATGGGAGGGCTGCAGGGGGTGCTGCTCAGGCGTCTGGCGGTCGGTTGGCGTTGGTGGGCCCTCGCGACGGTGGTGGGCGCGCTGCTGCCATTCGTCGCCGGCCCGCTGCTGGTGACGGGGCGCACCGTCGGGCCGCTGTGGGACATCCAGGGGGCCCGGGGTGCTTTCACCCTCGGCCTGGTTGGCATCACGCTCGGCATCGCCCAGTGGGTGGTCCTGCGGGGCAGGGTGCGCGGCGCGAGTTGGTGGGTCCCCATGACGGCGGCCGGGTGGGCGCTCGCGGGCCTGATCGGCGGGGCAGAGTTGACGACGCCCTTCGATGCTCTGCCCATCGTCGTCGTCCCGCCGGCGGCCACCACGCTCGCCCTGTGGTTGCTGTTCGATCGCCTGCCGAACGCCGGCAGCGCTGCACGGTAGCGGCGGCAGAGCAGAGCGGCCGAGGTCGCCCGCGGCCCAAGAGAGGCTCGCTTTCGAGCGGAACGTCCGAGATGTAGGGCGGCTCTCCAGAGCCGCCCTCCGGGACGCGTGCAGCGCCGCGGCAGAGACGGGCGGGTCGCCAGGACCGCCTTCGGGGCGCGGATCGCTTGCGCGAGCCACACCTGCAACACCCTGCGCCCCACCGTGGGTCCCACGCTATAATCGTGGTAGCCGGTTCTGCAGGAGGTGGTCATATGTCGGAGAGACAGACGGTGCTCCTGGAGGAGATCCGAGGGCGTTCTCTCGAGGAGGTGCTCAGAGAAGTCGCTCAAGACGACCTCCTCATCGTCGTGCGTTTGCCCGATGGAGACGAAGTGACCATCGAGGCTCGGGCCCGACTCAGACCTCTGCCGGTCCTGGAAGGCACGGTTCCGTCGGATTGGAAAGAGGCGGTGAATGCCTCCGGAGTCTGAAGAAGCCATGTCGATGGTCTTCCTAGATGCCGGGATCTTCATTGGGGCTTTGCTGGTTGGCGATCCACGGCACGCCGAGGCCCGGCATCTGGTTCAGCTGGCGCGCCGTGGTGATCTGCAGGCCTGTACGACGGCGGGCGTTCTCAGTGAGGTCTACGGCGCCCTGACGTGGGAGCGTGCCGAGCCCCAGCACGACCCTGAAGAGGCCGCCGAAGCCGTGGCTTTGCTCATCGAGCCTCCCTCTGCAATCCAGATCGTGACTGAAGACGGCGAGGTGGCACTGCTGGCACTCCGACTCGCGGCACGCCATCGTCTCACCGCTCGACGCATTCACGATGCACGTCACGCCGCTGCGGCCCTCATCGCCGGCGTCACGGGGATCTACACCTATGATGTGCATGACTGGCGCGCCTTCGAGTCCGATGGGATTGTGGTTATCGGTCCGGCATCGGTGCGGCGGCCGCACGCGGATTGTCGCGGCTTGCCGCCTGTGCCGCGCGAAGCATTTCGTTCCTGTCCCGCGAGTCGTGATCGGCGTCGCGGGCACTCGGGCGCTTG
>JAXGUU010000227.1:0-6852 GCA_040774145.1 Anaerolineae bacterium | reverse complement strand
GCTAGGAGCTCCGGCGTGAATTTCTGGTTCAGCAGCGTCCCGCCCGTCCGCACGTGATCCATCTTCGCCACCGACCGGATCACCGCCGTCGGCCCTGCACGATCGGCGCCCTGCACCGGCGAGACCCCCTCCGAGAGCGGCGTCCACGCCCGGCGACCGTCCGGCGTCGCCCCCACCACCGACCCGAAATAAACGTGGCACGTGGTGGGCAGCAAGTCAATGTGATACGCCCCACCCCTCGTATTGGGCCGCCCCTCAATCGCCGCGTAGTAGGCCTCGAAGACGCGCACCATCAGCGCGTCTGCGCGATCGTCGTCGTTGCCGTAGCGCGGCGTCCGGTTCAGCAGCAGCTGC
Source organism: Anaerolineae bacterium (assembly GCA_040774145.1). Classification (GTDB taxonomy): domain Bacteria; phylum Chloroflexota; class Anaerolineae; order B4-G1; family SLSP01; genus PWVB01. The sequence continues at coordinate 6,498 of JAXGUU010000227.1, read as the reverse complement.
CGCACCCGCTCCTGCCCCTCGAAATCCGCCGCCAGCGCCGCCAGTAGCTCACCCATCAACAGCGCGCCCTCGTCATAGACGTGGACCTTCAGCGCCGACAGCGCATCCGTCATCGTCCCGATCCCCACGCCCTGGATGTAGCTCGTGTTGTAGCGCGCCCCGCCGTCGTGGTAGTCACGCCCCCTGGCGATGCAGTCATCGATCAGCAGCGAGAGGAAGGGCACCGGCATCAGCGTCGCATACAACCGCTCGATCACGTGGTTGCCCCGCACCTTCACGTCAACGAAGCGGGTCAGCTGCGCCTCGAACGCCGCGAAGAGCTCGTCGAAGCTCGCGAACGCCTCCGCCCGCCCCGTCTGCGGCCCCAACTGCTTCCCCGATCGCGGATCGACCCCGTCGTTAAGGGCCAACTCCAGCACCTTCGGCAGGTTGAAATATCCCGTCAGGATGTAGGCCTCCTTCCCGAACGCACCCGTCTCCACGCACCCGCTCGTCCCCCCACAGCGCGCATCCGCCAACGTCTTGCCCTGCCGCAGCAGCTCCTCGATCACCAGGTCCGTGTTGAAGACCGACGGCTGCCCAAAGCCCGTGCGGATGATCTCCCCCGCCCGCTTGATGAAGGCGTCCGGGTTCTGCCGGCTCACCTGAATGGACGTGCTCGGCTGGAGCAACCGCATCTCCTCGATCACGTCCAGCAGAAGGAAGGTCACCGGGTTCACCCCATCCTTGCCCTCCGGTGTCACCCCGCCGAGGTTGATCTGCGCGAAATCCGTGTAGGTCCCGCTCTCCGCCGCCGTCACCCCCACCTTGGGTGGCGCCGGCTGGTTGTTGAACTTGATCCACAAGCACTGCAGCAGCTCCTCCGCCCGCTCCCGCGTCAGCGTGCCCTCCGCTAATCCCTGCACATAGAACGGGACCAGATGCTGGTCGAGCTTCCCCGGATTGAACGCGTCCCACGGATTCAGCTCCGTCGTCACCCCCAGGTGCACAAACCAATACGCCTGCAGCGCCTCCCAGAAGTCGCGCGGCGGGTGCGCCGGCATCCGCGTGCACACCTCCGCGATCCGCTCCAACTCCTCCCGCCGCACCGGATCCGTCGTCTTCTCAGCTAACGCGCGCGCCGCCTCCGCGTGGCGTTCCGCAAAACGGATCACCGCGTCCGCCGCGATCGCCATCGCTCGCAGCTCCTCCCGCTTGTCGTAGGCCCGTGGATCGTTCAGATCATCGAGTGCATCCAGCGACGCCGCCACGTCCGCCTTGAGCCCCAGCAGCCCCTTCCGATAGATCTTGTCATCCAGCGTCGTATGGCCCGGACCGCGCTGCTCCATGAACTCCGTGAAGATCCCCGCCTCATAGGCATCGCGCCACGCCTCGCTCATCTCCGCGAAGATCCGCTCGCGCATCGTCCGCCCCTGCCAGAAGGGAATGATGCGCTCGGCGTAGACCCCCCGCGCCGCCTCGCTGACCTGAAAGGGGATCTTCTCCCGCGCGTCCAGGATCTCCAAATCCTCCAGCGAGTGACAGCACAACTCCGGGAAGGTCGGGGCAGCCTTCGGCTGAGGCCCCTTCTCCCCCACGATCAACTCCCCTGCCCCGATGGTGATCGTGCGGTGCTCCATCACATAGCGGAACGCCTCCGCGCGCCACACGGGAGCCGACAGCGCCCGGCGCTCCTGCGCCGCAAACGCCGTCAACAGCTCCGCCCGCTCCGTCGACAGCGTCGGCACCGCCCCCAGACTCTCCTCCCGCAACCGCCGCACCCGCTCCGTTATGCCCATCAAGAACCTCGATATCAAGCCGAATCTATGAAGCTGGGCAGCGTGAGTACCTCAACATCATGCACCCGCTGTAACCGCAAGTCGTGCGTCAACACGATCGGAGAGCCCCAGACTATGGCAGTCGCGAGATGAATCGCATCGGGCGTCGCTAAGCCATAGGTCGCCCGCAGATCCGCCATTCGCTCCATCACCGCCATATCGGCGTCCACCATCGCAAGACCTGGGAAACGTTCGAAAACCTCACGATACCGCATCAACAGGATGTCGTCGCCTATCTTCTTGACACCAGTGAAGACCTCACCGGCTGCCAGCACAGAGGCACAAGCACGAAACCGCCCGTCGGCAAGGTTGCGAAACACAGCCTGGGCCACAGGCCCGAAGCGAGGATGACGCTCAAAAGCATAGATGAAGATAACTGTGTCAAGACAGACTGAGCCCGCTAGCTCAAGTCTGTGCAGCAACTCCGCTACTTCTCCCATGCCGCGCGCTCTTCAGACACGTGACGTTCACCTCCGCCCAATCGCTCCCAGACCTCCTCGCCCAAACCGTAGATGTAGTCCGCCCAATCTACAGGTTCGGGCAGTAGCCGAACACTCTCACCCTCGACGATGACCAAGACCCGACCACCGGCCTCGATCCCGAGAGCATCCCTAGCTTCCTTCGGGAGCACCATCTGATTGCGACTGCCTAACTTGACCACCGTACTTGACATGGCAGAGCCTCCGACTGCGTTTCAACCACTCCATCACACTTTGGAGTATATCACGTTGCCGCCACTCGACCCACGTACGACCAGCTCAACCGGCAACACGATCTCCTGCGGCGCATCCGGCAGCTCAGCGCGCAACCGCCGCAGCAGTAGCTGCGTCGCCGTCTGTCCCACCTCGTAGACCCGCTGCGCCACCACCGTCAGAAACGGCTCCATCCTGAACGACGGGGGCAGGTCGTCAAAGGCCACCAGCGCCACGTCCTCCGGCACCCGCAAGCCCATCCCCTGCAGCGCCCGAAACGCCCCGACCGCAATGAAGTTGTTCGCCGCCACCAACGCCGTGGGTCGCGGCGTCAGCCCCAGCACCTCCTCCGCCATCGCCTGCCCGCCCGCGCGCGTGAACTCCCCAAAGATCACCATCCGCTCGTCCGGCACCACCCCTGCTGCATCCATCGCCTCGCGAAACCCCTGCACCCGGTCCGATGCCGTCGACACCTGCTGCGGCCCGCTCAGGATCGCGATCCGCCGATGCCCCTGCGACAGCAGATGTTCTGTCAGCGCTCGTGATCCCCCCACCGAATCCGAGCGCACCATATCCACCGGCGCCGGCACCGTCCGGTCCAGCACCACCAGCGGCACGCCCTGCCTGCGGATCAGCGCCACCGACCGCCCCTCGCTGTGCGCCGGCACCAGCAGGAAGCCGTCCACCTGCTTCTGCAGCAGCACCCCCACATAACTGAACTCCTTGGCCTCCGACTCATCCGTGTTGCACAGGATCACGCTGAACCCCTCTGCGCTCGCCGCATCCTCCACCCCTCGCGCGATCGTCGTCCAGAACGGGTTCGTGATATCCGTCAACACCAGCGCCAGCGTATGGGTCTGCTTCGAGCGCAGGCTGCGCGCAATCCGGTTGGGTACATACCCCAACTCCTCGATCGCTGCCTCCACACGCGCCCGCGTCGCCTCGCTCACATACCCCGAGTCGTTGATCACTCGCGACGCCGTGTTAGGTGCCACCCCCGCCCCGCGCGCCACATCCTTAATCGTCGTCATCCTGCCTCCCCTGCATACACCTCCATTCTACTCGCATTCCGCTCGCACCCAGCATCAGCCGTCTCGATCGCGTCTGCTGTAGCGCATGCCTCCGGCTTGCGTCTGCCGTAGCGCATGCCTCCGGCTTGCGCATCCGCCGGAGGCAATCGATACGATTGCCCTACACTAGGCATCCCGCTCAAAGGCTTCGGAAAGCCTTTGAGCGGTGGTCCGGCGAACACCCCAGCGCAACCCATCCCTGAGCCCCGTCGCAGCGGGCAACCGCCCAAGGCCCGCAGCCAGGCCCTTGGGCGGGATGGCTGCCGAGGCGTCCGACGAGGATGCAGCCGGCGCTCGCACCCAGGCAACCAACAATACCCCACCCGGTGCCTTGCCCGGGCAGGCTCACGCACCCGCGCCATCGCCTCGATGACGCTACAACCCCACTAACGCCGCACGGTCAGCGCCGTACGCGCCGCAACGGTCGCCCCATCGTAGCAGCCGCAGCCGCCAGTCCCAGCGCCAACATCACCCCTGCCCCACCCGACGCGCGCAGTCCACCCAACCCCACCGCCGTCGGCGTCTCCACCACCACACTGACATCGTCGAAGTAGAGCTGGTCCTCCTCACCGGTTAGCAGGACACACAGGTAAACGTAGCCTGGCGCCTCCGGGATCTGCACGGTCCGTTTGGCCTCAATCCAGCTCCCATCATTGCCATCCAGATCGCCGACCAAAATACGCGCGGACGGAGCGATGGCGCACCCCGCATCGTCGCTCAGCGCTACCTCGATTCTCCCGCTGACTGGGCTGGTCCCATACATGTAGCCCAGCACCTCAACCGATCTGCCACCGTAGGCACTCATGTCCACCGCCTGATACACCTCTGTGAGGCCTTCGCTCCGGGTCGTCTGGAGAGACTTATCCCCCGTGTGAGCACGCGTGTTTGTAACTTGCGCAGTGTATCCAGAGTCCCAGTGAGGCACATCGGTAAGGACACCATCCTCGAATCCACCGTTCTGAACAAGATTTCCATCCGCCCGTACACCTGAAGGAACCACCAAGAGGGCCAACCAGCACAACACCAGAAATACCCGCGAGGACCTACCCATGACACACCTCCACACGCGTACCCATGAAGGAAGAACAGATCATCATCATTATAATATCATCTCCGCATCAACACAATCTCCACCCTCGCCTCGCGACCCTGCCCACACTCGCTTGACAAACCACCCGAATGTCGGATACTCGGCGCTGGACATCGAATGATGCCTAGCGTCGCCCTTGCACCCATTGTCCACCGGTTGAGCTGCCCATGTGCTGATAGGCGAACTGAGGATTTGCTGACTTGACACCTTCCCGCGTCCTGATCACCGGCGGCGCCGGCTTCATCGGCTCTCACCTTGCCGAGGCCCTCCTCGCGCGCGATATCGCCGTCACCGTCATCGACGACCTCTCCACCGGTCGCCTCGCCAACATCCAACACCTCACCCCCAACCCCCGCTTCGCCTTCGCCATCGACACCATCACCAACGCCATGGTCATGGACCGCCTCACCAGCGAATGCGACGCCATCGTCCACCTCGCCGCAGCTGTCGGCGTCGAGCTCATCGTCCGCGACCCCGTGCGCACCATCGAGACCAACATCCTCGGCTCCCACGCCGTCCTCGTCGCCGCCGCCCGGTACCGCAAACCCGTCCTCATCGCCTCCACCTCCGAGGTCTACGGCAAAGGCATCCGCGTCCCCTTCGCCGAGGACGACGACCGCGTCCTGGGGCCCACCACCCGCGCCCGCTGGTCCTACGCTGAATCCAAAGCCATCGACGAGTTCCTCGGCCTCGCCTACCATAAGCAGCTCGGTCTCCCCGTCACCATCGCCCGCCTCTTCAACACCGTCGGCCCCCGCCAGACCGGACGCTACGGCATGGTCATCCCGCGCGTCGTCCGTCAGGCCCTCGCCGGCGAGATCCTCACCGTCTACGGCGACGGCACCCAGACCCGCTGCTTCTGCAACGTCAGCGACACCGTCGCCGCCTTCCTCGCCCTCCTCCAAGCCCTCACTCAAAGTCCCTCCACCGCCGTGGGCCAGGTCTTCAACGTCGGCGCCACCGACGAGATTTGCATCGCCGACCTCGCCCGCCGCGTCCTGACCCTCACCGGGCGCGATCCCAGCGACCTCCGCCTCATCCCCTACGCCGAGGCCTACGAACCCGGCTTCGAGGACATGCAGCGCCGCGTCCCCGACATCACCAAGATCGCCCGCCTCATCGGCTGGCGTCCCACCGTCCCCCTCGACGAGACGCTGCGCCAGGTTATCGCGTATGAGCGGGAGCGGTCCAGCAGCGGATGATCCTCATCGATACGCTGTTGCACGGCTTCCACTGGTATGCCAAGACCGGGGAGCCCACGCGACCCGTCGCCGTGAACCTCATCGCCCTGCGGCTTGGCGACGTGATGGACTTCCTCGACGAGCTCTCCTATGGCGACCCAAGCACGCCGGGTGCTCGGGAAAGGAAAGCCGAATGGGACACGCGCATCATCGATGCCCGCGGTTGGGGCAGGTAAGCGACGTCAGCCTTGCGTGCTACTCACATTCGCAGACCGACGCGATAGAGTAGGCCCAGCATCCAGGGCAGCGCACGTTGCAGCCCTATGGCGACCAGTAGCGCGGGGAGGATAAGCACAGCCACACGGACCCGTTGCGCGCCGGTCCGCGGCAACACCATCAGCAACACGCCCGCTGCCGCGAGATCGAAGGACATCTGTACCAGGTAGCGCGGCAGGCGCCAACGGAAGCCATAGGCCTCGGCGAGCAGCAGCCCGATCGGTAGTGCAGCTGCCTCGGCCGGCAGCCAGCCCTGCTGCCGCGAACGCGACGCCAGGACGGCAAAAGGCGGCGCAACCAGCACCGCCACACCCGCCCACGCCAGGTAGTAACGCACAGGAAAGACCCCGAAGCGCCACCAGGTCGCCACAT
>JAXGUU010000226.1:0-6910 GCA_040774145.1 Anaerolineae bacterium | reverse complement strand
TGCTCAACCACCTGCTGGCGACGCTCTTCTTTACCGTAGACGTCTTCCTGATGGAGCCGATTCTCGGTCCTGAGGCGGTGGGCTTTTACAGTATCGGGGGAAAGCTCGTCGATGCACTGATGGTGGTCCCCTCGATGTTCACGATGGCCCTCTTTCCCGTCATCTCCCGTCAAGCGCACGGCAATCGCGAGGCGATGGTGCGTTTCTACCGGTTGGGGGGTAAGATTCTGCTCCTGCTGGCCCTTCCCGCAGCCCTGATCTCGACGGTGGTAGCTCGGGAGATGGTGCTGTTGTTGGGCGGCCCGGAGTACTTGCCCGGTGCGGTTCGATCCCTCCAGATCATGGCCTGGCTGATGCCGATCAGCTGGCTCAATGGGATCACCCAATACGTGCTCATCGCCCTCGACCGGCAACGTTACCTGACCTGGGCCTATGCGTTGGGCTTTGCCTTCTCGCTGACAGCGAACCTCCTCATCATGCCGAGGCTTGGCTACCAAGGGTCGGCGGCGATCCACGTTCTGGCCGAAATGGTCCTCTTCGTCCCCTTCGTGATCGGCGTGCGGCGCTATATGGGGGACGTAGGGTGGCGAGGACTCCTGACGCGCCCCATCCTTGCGGCGGCCCTCACGGGGGGAGCGGCGCTCCTGGCAACGTCGGTGGTGGGGCCTTTGGGCGGCATTGTGACGATTGGGTTGATCTACCCGCTGCTCGCCTGGGCGCTGCGCGCGCTGTCAGCTGAGGAGCGGGCTCTGCTCGTGCCGCTGTTCCGGAGGGGGGAGGCGGCCAACGCGCAGCCTGGGACGCAGTAGGGCACGCTTTTCGGACGAAGCCTTGTCTCGCTGGAGCTCAAGGTATAATGGCCAATCGAACTCATGATGGTAGGGCACGCAGCAGGGTGCCGCTGAGCAGTGGAGGATAAGGCGGATGGAGATTACGCAGCTCGAGCAGATGATCCGTTGGCTCGACGAAGAGCGCAAGCGCGACAGGGCGCAGATTGCGGCACTGCAGGAACGGCTGGAACAGCAGACGCAAGAGATGCAGTCTCAGGGCAAGGTCATTGATCAGCTGCGCCAGGATCTGGCGACGGTGCAGACCGATATCCGCCGAACTGACGACTACCCGGGCATGATCGAGACGACGCAACGTGATCTGAACAGCACCATCGAGGCGCTCAAAGTGCAGGTGCGGCGTGAGCGCTTGGAAGCCGATCAGAATCGCCGGACCGAGATCGAGATTCTCAATGACATGATCGCGGATCTGGACAAACGCATTCGCCCGATGGCGCGCTACGAGGAGCAGTTGGAGGCCCGTGCCGCTGGGGAGCAGCGCCTTCAGGGGCAGATCCAGACGGCGGTCAACACACTGGCGGACTTCAGCAAGCGTACCGAGGATCGACTTCAGGCCATCGTCTATCTGGAGGAGCAGCGCCGCGCTGACACGCGGCGCATTGCGGAAGTGGAGGCCGAGCTACCCCCGCTGCGCAAACGCATTGACGATGCCGCCGCGCGTTTTGCGCGCCTCGAGGACGGCATCCGCAAGCTGCCTGCTCGCGTGGATGAGGCGATCGAGATCGCCAAGTCGTATGAGCCGCGGATCGAAGCGCTGCGGGTCGCCGACTTTCAGCGCGATCAGCGGGTGAAGAAGTACCTCGAACAGGCCGAGCAGGTTGAGGGCGAGGTGCAGCGTCTGGTTGAGCAGACGCAGAAGTACGGTCTGCTCTACAACCAGAACAAACAGGCGCTGGATGGTTTGGGCGCTTTCGAGGAGCGGTTGGAGAAGCGCCAGAATGAGATCGCCGAGATGCAACGCCTGACCGAGGAGCGCTTGATGCGTCAGTGGGAGGAGTGGCAAGCGGCGTTCGCTCGTGACTGGCAAAAGCGCCTCGTCGCAGAAGAGGATCGATGGCGCCGTCAGGATGTCGGGAATCAACGGACGACCGAGGCCCTGGCTCAGGTGGATGAGCAGATGCTGCTCCACTACAAGGAGATCATGGCCCTGTGGGAGGAGCTCCTGGCGAACGTCGACCGCTGGGGGCGGGCGATTCAGGAAACGGTCAAGCCCAGCCAGGCTGTGCCGTCCGATCACGTCAAGGAGCTACGACGCTACGCCGAGGAGAAGTACAAGCAGCTGCTTTAAGCGGGCGTCTGCCAGACACCTCCGACCATCACGCGCTTCACACGCGTCTCCAGTAAGGCCTCGGGCGGCAGGCTGAAGATGTCTCGATCGAGTACGGCTAGATCGGCGTAATAGCCGGGCATCAGCAGTCCCAGCCGTCCCTCGAGGCCTGCGGCGTAGGCGGCGCCGTGCGTGTAGGCGTGCAGGGCTTCGGGCAGGGTGAGGCGCTGCTCGGGGTGCCAGCCCTCGGGACCCGCATGTCCATCCGTCTCCGAGCGGCGGGTGACGGCAGCGTAGAGACCCAGAAAGGGGTCAAAGACCTCGATCGGGGCATCGGAACCGAACGCCAGTCGGGCGCCCGCCGTCTGAAGTGCGCGCCACGCGTACGCGTGGCGCGTTCTCGTGCCCCAATAACGATCTGCCATCTCCATGTCGTGGATCGCGTGTGTGGGTTGCATCGAGGCGACGAAGCCGCCGTCTGCAAGGCGTCTCTGGTCCTCTTCATTGATCAGCTGTACGTGTTCAACACGATGACGCAGGGTGGGGTCAATCCTCTGCACAGCTTCGAGGACGTCGAGGACGAGGTGGTTCGTGCGATCGCCGATGGCGTGGATCGCCAGCGCGATACCGCCGCGAGTGGCCCGCTGAGCGATCTCCAGCAGTGCGTCAGCGTCCAGCGTGAGGATACCGGTGTTGTCGGGCTCTCCCATGTAGGGCGCGAACATCGCAGCTGTGCGGGCCCCGAGGGCGCCGTCGGCAAAGAGCTTCAGACCGCCGAACCTGAGCATATCGTCACCGAAGCCGCTACGGAGCCCGGTTGCCAGAAGTCCCTCCAGCGCTTCAACGCGCACGTACTTCACGATGCGAACGCGCTGCCGTCCCTGCTGCTGCAGTGCCTGCTCGGCGGCAAAGGCCGGACTGCCGTCAACGTCGTGCACGCCGGTGATGCCGAGAGCCAGTAGATCCCGCTGTGCTTCATCGAATAGGTCGACCAACGTGTCGAAGTCGGGTGAGGGCAGGGCGTCCGCGATCAGGGCGATGGCCTCCTCGAAGAAGACGCCGGTCGGCTGCCCGTGCTCATCGCGGCTGAGTCTGCCGTGGGGAGGGTCCGGTGTGGCGGCGCTGACACCCGCAGCTGCCATCGCAGCGCTGTTGGCGACCAGGGCATGACCGTTCTTGGCGTTGAGCGCGACCGGGTGGCGCGGTGCGGCACGATCCAGCTCGGCGGCGGTCGGGAAACGCGTGTCGTCCCAGATGTTCTGATCCCACCCACGCCCCGTGATCCACGCTGCCTGCGGAAGCTCGTCGGCGCGTTGCGCGACCCGCTCCAGCGTCTCCGCCCGGCTGAGGTCACGCAGATCCAGCTCGCGCAGACCGAGAGCATACCACATGAGGTGGAGATGTGCGTCGGTGATGCCGGGAATGATGAGGTCGCCCTCCATATCCTCGATGATGGCGCCGGGGATCTCGCCCCAAGGCTCAGCCTCCTGATCGAGGGCGATGATCCTGCCGTCGGCGGTGGCGAGTTCCTTGGCCCACGGATGTTGGGGTAAACCGGTGGCGATACGAGCGTTGCGCAGCAGGCGTAGTTTCACAGTGTTGGTCCTCAGAGGCTTCGTGTAGGATGGGCTGACGTCGGCGGGCACCTCGCAGCGGCGGAGTTGTCCCGTGCCTGGCCCCGTTCTGACGGCTAATCCGTCCCCTGGCGCGGGGCAGCACCATGCCGGCGAGCGAGCAGATCAATGCGGGTCTCGACCTCGTACCAGCTGATCTCGGAGAGGCCCAGCTTGCGGCGCAGTGCGTCGGACTCCATACCCTCGATGTAGTCACGCACAGCGCACGTCCAGCGCAGAGTCTCGAAGGTGAGTCGTGAGACATCGGCTTCCTCTGCGACGCCGGTCAGTACATACTCCAGGTTGCGCCCGGTCCAGGGAAAGAGCAGTTGGCGCGTAGGATACTGCTCTAGGTACTCGTCCAGGATCGCGGGCCAGGTCGGTGGCAGCGGTATCCGGCGCTCTTTATGGCGTCGGCGCGGGTTCTTGTAGCGTACCCAGAGCGCGGGGTGCTCCGTGTGTGCGAGATCAAGGTGGTTCAGGTGGATGTTGGTGCACTCGGCCTTCTTGATGCCCGTGTTGAGCACTAAGGTCAGTAACGTGTGAGGTCGTGCATCCGGCTTGGTCTTCTCGTCGCCGCGGCGCATGCGCTGCGTCACGTCCAGAAGGGCGGCGAGCTCGTCGTCGGTGAGGGTGTCCGGCAGGGGGGCCGATACCGTGCGGTGGATGATCGGTGCCGCCATGTCGCGCGGGAGGAAGGCCTCCTCAGCCAGCCAACCGAAGAACACTTTCAGGGTCGTGATTCTGCGCTCCAACGTCTTGGGGCTGCACGGAACGCCCCGGGCGTTCTCCATCCAACGGAGAAAAGCGTTGAGGGTCGCCGTACCGATCTCACCGATTGTCGTGCCGGCGGGTAGATAGTCATCGAGCAACTGCATATCGAGGCGGAAGGCCTGGCGGGTATTCTCGGTGAAGCCTCGTTCGATCATATAGTTGTCGAACGCTCCGATAGCGTGGGTCAGCGAGGCATCGGAGGTCAACTCCTTCCTGGGCGGCACCGACACGCCTTCCTGATCGATCTGCTCGATCGAGAAGAGCGAGAGCTGCTGCGCTTGTGAGTCCTGATTCTGTGACACGAGCCGACCTAACTCCTGGTGCTTGCCGTCCCTGATCCACCCGTCACTTGACATTATAGCCCGCTCACCAGGGAATCAAGTTCTCTGGTGCCGCTCCATCTGCTCTCCCCATCTCAGTAATGCTCACGCGTTTCTTCTTTTCCGTGCTATACTTGATCTTCGGGCGGTCGACAAAGGAATGTGGGAGGACTGATATGCCATTGGATGTGCCGGCGATTCGGGCGCAGTTCCCGATCTTCCAGCGGAAGGTCAACGGTAAGCGACTGATCTATCTGGATAGTGCGGCGAGTGCTCAGAAGCCACAGGCGGTGATCGATGCGATGGTCCAAGTCTGGAGCCATAGCTATGCCAACGTCCATCGCGGGCTCTATTCACTGGCTGAGGAGGCGACCGAGGTCTACGAAGCGGCACGCCACAAGATCGCCCGATTCATCAACGCTGCAGATCCTGCTGAGGTCATCCATGTGCGTAACGCCACCGAGGGCATCAACCTGATCGCCTATAGCTGGGGTGAGCATCATGTGCACGAGGGTGATCGTGTCGTCATCACCGAGATGGAGCACCATGCGAACCTCGTCCCGTGGCAGCAGCTGGCTAAGCGGAAAGGGGCCGAGCTGGCCTACATCCCGGTCACGGATGCGGGTCTGCTGGACCTCGAGGCGCTGCCACGATTGCTCGACGACGGTCGAACCAAGCTCGTCGCCTGTTCCGTCATGTCCAATGTCCTAGGCACGTTGCCGCCTGTGACACAGGTCGCCGAGATGGCCCATGCCGCCGGCGCGGTGGTGGTGATGGATGGCGCGCAGGCAGCGCCCCATCAGCCCATCGATGTGCAGACATTGGGGGCCGACTTCATGGCCTTCTCCGGGCACAAGATGTGCGGTCCGGGTGTGGGCACCCTGTGGGGGCGTCGTGAGCTCCTGGAGGCGATGCCGCCCTTCCTCTACGGAGGCGATATGATCTTGCGTGTCAAGCGCGAGGATGCCCGCTGGAATGAACTGCCCTATAAGTTCGAGGCCGGCACCCCCCCCATCGCCGAGGTGGTCGGGCTGGGCGCGGCGGTCGATTTTCTCTCAGAGATCGGGATGTCGGCCATTCACGCTCACGAGCAAGCGATCATCGCCTACGCTATGCCGCGCCTCCAGGAGATTCCCGGGCTCCAGGTGATCGGGCCTGGGCCGACCGAGCGTGGCGCAGTGCTCTCCTTCTCCTTGGAGGCCGCTCACCCCCATGACGTTGCGGCACTCCTCGATGAGGACGGTATCTGTGTGCGTGCGGGACACCACTGCGCGCAGCCGCTCCACGATCGCTTCTGCATCCCGGCGAGTGCCCGTGTGAGCTTCTACATCTACAACGACGAGGCCGATGTCGACGCTTTGGTGGCGGCCCTCCATCGCGTCGTACGGCTTCTCGGGCGGCCTTAGGAGGCTATGATGAGCCACGATCTCTACCGTGAACAGCTCTTGGATCACTACCACAATCCGAACAACTTCGGTGCATTGGAGAGCCCGGATATCGACATCGAGATGGATAACCCCACATGCGGCGATATGATCCACTTGACGGCACTCCTCGACGATGAGGACCGCATCGCCAAGGTGATGTTTGAGGGCGAAGGCTGCGTCGTCAGTATGGCGGCAGCGTCTATGTTGACGGAGGCCCTGGTGGGCAAGGCCCCCGACGAGGTTGCATCGATGGGGCTGGGCGAGATTCAGGAGATGATGGGCGGCATCACGCTGAGTATGGGACGGGTGAAGTGCGCGCTCCTTGCTCTGAACGCGATGAAGGCAGGGCTGCGCGAGACAGGGAAACTGACGTAGCGACCCGGCTCGCGACTAGGGCTCGGCGGTCGGGGTAGCCACGACCTCGATCCTCACCGGCACCGTCTGGGGTGTGACGTTTTCGATCTCGATCTCGCCGGGCACGATGACTCTAGGGGCGACCATGTACTCACCGGCGGTGTAGCCGGCCAGGTTCAGAATCGCCTCGACACTGTCAGTATCGAGATCCTCCATCGCCAGCAGCGGCCCACTTAGGATCACGATGATCGTGTCGATCCCCACGTTGGCCTCCAGGTTCGGTGCCAGGCCTTCGATCGTGGGAATC
>JAXGUU010000225.1:0-6916 GCA_040774145.1 Anaerolineae bacterium | reverse complement strand
GGGGAAGGCCTCGTGTGGCGCGCGCTGCTGGAGCGTCCGGGTAGCGGTGAGCGGCTGGGCTTTGCCTCGCCGGAGGAGCTCTTCGCCTATCTGGCGGCGGAGACCGGTCATCCGATTGACAAATAGGACGATGGATCTATAATCAAAGCGAATTTGAAGATCCATATAACGTTGGAGGTGATGGGATGACGACTGAAGTAACGAAGAAGCGGCAGCCGCGTGTCGTGGTGTTTTCGACGCCTACGTGTCCTCATTGTCGAACGGCGAAGCGTTATCTACAGCAGAAGGGCATTCGATTCACGGATGTCGATGTGTCGCGCGATGATCGCGCCGCACGCGACATGGTGCGGATCAGCGGACAGCAGGGCGTGCCGGTGATCACGGTGAACGGGCGTCCCGTGGTGGGATTTGACCGACAGAAGCTCGATCGGATGCTGGACGCTTGAGGCCGGAAGCCGGCTACCCGGGAGGGTGGTCCGCTGAGGTCAGCCGGTCAGCAAGGTAGGCGGAGCCCCAAGGGCTCCGCTTCTTCTTTGTCAGTGTGATTTGGACTTGGGTATGGTGGCGATCACGCTGAGCCCCAGCTCGCTGAGCGCGTCGTCATCGCGCACGGCAGGGTCGAGCAGGTAGGCGGCGAGCATCAGCCCAGCACCGACGAAAGCGCCCAAGAGGATGCGGATCGCCGGGCCGACGAGACGAGCGCGAAGGGAGGGCGACAGTGGAGCGGGTGCCGGCGTGTCGGCAAGCCGGGCGACCTGCCCGATGCCGCTCATCTGGGGAAAGGCGATGGGTCCGGCGGTGAGCAGCTCCTCGCCCACGATCGCGGCCATCAGGCGCAGCTGATCGGGATCGGGCCACGTGAGGTAGACGACGAAGACCGATTGGACATTGTCGGTGGCGATGGCGCTCTGAATCGCCTGGGGAGCGATCTCGACCCCCGCCTCCGAGAGTCGTTCCGCGACGCCCTCGGCGAAGCGGGCGGTCACGGCATAGTCGGCCAGTCCGTTCGCGATATACTCAGAGGCGAGCCAGGCGTAGTAGCGGTCATAGTCGGCGGAGACATCGGCGGCGGGCGTCCCCCCGGCCGTGAAGCGGAAGACAGCCTGGTAGGTGGCGCCGGGTGGGCGATAGGTGAGGGCGGTATAGGCTCCCACGATCAGGACCGGGATGGCGCCCAGCCACCACCAGCGGGCGATCGCTTTCTCAAGTTGTCTGTAGGTCATCGTCTCCTCACCGTCCTGAATTGGTGCCCATTCTACTGTGGTTGACGGGGAGGGCAACCAGGGACATGTCGGCGAAGGGACCCACCTTCCGGGGAGCCGGCAGGCTCGTTACCGACGGGCTGAGAGAGAGGCATGATGTCACGGGTACGGCGTACGGCGTTTGACCATTTCGGCCTGGTCGCAGGCATCTACGATCGGGTGATCACGACATCGGCGGCGGAGCGGCTACGCCACCTGGCGCAGCTGGGGCCGGAGGATCGTCTGCTGGATGCAGGCGGCGGGACCGGGCGTATCGCGACCGAACTCCGCGAGCACGTCGGTTCGCTGGCGGTCTTTGACCTCTCCTATGGGATGCTGCGGGAAGCCGCGCGGAAGGACGACCTGACGCCCTGTCAGGGGGGCGTCGAGGCGCTGCCCTTCGGCGACGGGGCCTTTACCAAGATCGTGGCGGTGGACACGTTTCATCATTTCGGACATCAGCCCGCCGCCGCTCGTGAGCTGCTGCGCGTGCTGGCGCCGGGTGGACGGATGGTGATCGAGGAGCCCGACATCCGGTACGGCTCGGTGAAGCTGGTCGCTCTGGGAGAACGGTTGGCGCTGATGCGGAGCCGCTTCCTGCGTCCGGACGCGCTGATGCGGCACTTCGAGGCGCCGCAGACACGGGTGAGGCTGGTCGAGGAGGCGCCGAACTATTGGGTGGTCGTGGAGAAGGTGGCATGATCGTGCATCGTGGCGGATGGGCAAGGACGGATATAGGTCGAACACGGCCGGCCCCGCGTCATCCGGGCTTCCTGGTGCTTGCCGCCGGCTTGCTGGTGGTGAGCTGCGGGCGGCCCGGGGCGGCGGCGATCGAGGAGCTCGAGGTGCCCACCGGCGTGGTGGGGCGGGTGGTGGTCTTTGAGGCGGCGGACTGCGATCTCTGTGCCGAGCTCGATGAGGAGCTGCTGGCGCCGTTGCAGACGCGCTGCGGACCCAGCCTCGAGGTGAAGCGGGTGGCGGTGGACACGCCGGAGGGGTTCGAGGCCTTCGTGGCGACGGAGCGGGCCTTGATCGGTGAGGCGGGGCGTTGGGATCTGCCGACGATTGTGGTGGACGAGCTCTACCTGACGGGCGAGTCGGCGATTCGCCAGGAGTTGGTGCCCTACCTCGCGTGCGTCTTCGCGGCGGGGGGGAACGATTGGCCGCAGGTGTCGGAGCTGACCACGATCGCCTCAAGCGGCGGCAATCCGTTTGCCTCCGGCGAGGACGCGGGACTCTGCCTCGTGGACGAAGACGCTCTGACCGGCGGGAACGCGGCGATCTGCGCAGCCCCGTCGCCGCTGTTTGTGCTCGCCTTTGCCGAGCCCGAATGCGATGATCGGTGTAGCCGCACGCGCTACGACCTGCGCTATCTGGAGGGGGTCTACCCGCAGTTGGTCGTCGATGAGCGCGATATCAGCGAGGAGGGTGCGCTCGCCGAGGCGGTGGGCGCGAAGCTGGGGATACCCGAGGCGGAGCGGTCGCAGACCCCGATGGTGATCGTGGGGGATGATTACCTGGTGGGCGATGCGGTGACGCTGGAGGCCCTACGGGAGATGCTCTCGGCGTATGCCGAGGGCGGGGCGCCGGCGTTCTGGTACGCGGCGCCGAAGTGAGAGCGCGCCGGGAGGCGCGCTCCCCGGCACGGCGTCCGAGGGTGAGTCGAGCTAAGCAGCCGGCGGATCGTCGGACGGCTCCTCGTCGTCCTGGCGCTCAGCCGGCGTCGGCTGCGTGAGGGCCTGGTACTCGCTTGCCAAGATGAACTCACCCCCCTCGATGTGCTGCTCGAGGATGCGATAGGCCGCGTCGAAGCGAACCGTCGCGTGCATTAGCGAGAAGCAGGTGCCATCCATCATCTCCTTGTGGAGATGGAACTCGCCGGTGTCGTAGTCGCGCTGCAGGTCGTTGTGCTTGTCGACGCGGATGCGAAGCGGCGTGCCGCAGCGCGCGCACTTCGCGTAGAGATAAATCCCGGTCGGATCATGCGGCGCCGCACCGGCGCCACCCAAGAGTAGGTCTCTGATCTTGCCTAAGATGCCCACGTCTCCTCCTGGTAGATGGACTCCATCGACGCCTTGATGTGCGATACCTCGCTCGCGATCTGAGCCTGCACCGCACCACGGACGAGGGGCAGGCCGAGGACCCGGCGCGCACGCGAGCGATCGCTACCGATCTCAAGCCTCAGATCGGTCGTGCCGTCACGCCGTGGCTCGAGGGAGAAGCGCCCCCAGACATCGGGCAGGGGTTTGCGCAGGACGAAGGTGAAGTCGGTGTCGCCGATCTCGGTGAGCTCGAACTTGAGGGTGAGGCGCAAGCCATGGAAGCGTTCCTCGGTCTGGAAGCGCGCGCCGGGCTCGCCGAAGTCGCCCTGCGTGAAGGTGAAGCCGTGATGGGTATCGAACTGATAGCGCTCAGGGTGATCGGCCAGCGACAAGAACCACGCGCGGGCCTGGGCGGGACTCACATCGACGGAGGTGGACGCCGTGAGCAGGGGTGGGGAGGTCATCAGGTGATCTCCTCATCGCGGGGTACGACGGTCGTGCCGGGGCACGCCTCAGGGAGGAAGATGTAGCCGATGCCCGGGCGGGTCTGGATGATCTGCGGTTGGGCAGGGTCGGGCTCGATCTTCTGCCTCAGGCGGTGAATGGCCTGCCACAGCAGGTGGGCATCCTCCTGGTCGGCGCCCCAGATGCGGTCGAGGAGATACTCGACGACGAGCACACGCCCGGCGTGGGTCACGAGTTCGACCAGCAGGCGGTACTCGGTGTTGGTGAGGTGGATCTCATCGCCACGCAGATAGAGGCGACGGGCCGACAGGTCGAGGTATAGATCGCCGAAACGGCACTCTGTCTGTGCCTCGTCCTCCTGGGCCCCTGTGCGCCGCAGTCGGGCTCGCATGCGCGCCAGCAGTTCCTGAGCGCTGAAGGGTTTGACGATGTAGTCATCGGCGCCGGCGTCGAGCCCCTTGACGACATCCTCGGTACGCCCCAATGCGGTGAGCATCACGATGGGCACATCGGAGAAGGTTCTGATCTCACGGCAGACCGTCAGGCCGTCCTTAGGGGGCAACATGACGTCGAGCAGGATGAGATCGGGGCGCTCCTGTGCGGCGAGGGCCAGGGCGGTCGCGCCATCGGTCGCGGACAGGACCTCATAGCCGCTGGCCTCCAGATTGACCTGGATCAGGCGGATGTAGCGGTGCTCGTCGTCGACGACGAGGATCTTCTCGCGATGATTCCCCATCGGTTGGCTCTCCTTTCCGTCTACGGGAGGTCAGTCGTCCGCGTAGTAGGCGGGCAAGGTGAAGGTGATTGTGGTGCCGCAGGGTGTGTTGCCCTCGGCGGGGTGACCGTCCTCCACCCAGATGCTGCCGCCGTGAGCCTCGACGATGCCCTTGCAGGTGGCAAGGCCCAGGCCCGTACCGGTGACGCGGCGCGTCAGCGGGTTCCGGACACGGTAGAAGCGTTCGAAGATGAGCTCGCGTTCCTCCTCGGGGATGCCGATGCCGAGGTCCTGAATGCTGACGGCGATGCAGTGTCCCCGGCGCGCCACGCGTGCCGTGATCCGGTCGGCGTCGGGCGAGTACTTGACCGCGTTGTCGATGAGGTTGTAGATCACCTGCTCGACACGCTCCGGGTCTCCCCACGCTAGCGCGGCCTCTGTGTTGAGTTCGAGCCTGACCGTGTGTGAGGGATGGGCTCTCTCGGTCTGATCCGCCAGCCGCTGAAGAAGCTGGGGGACGTCGAAAGCGACACGCCGCAGTGTGAGTTTGCCGCTCTCTAGTTGGCCGAGGTCGAGCGTGCTGTCGACGAGGCGCGCGAGGCGGTCGGTTTGGGTCTCGATATCGGTGAGCAGGTCCTTGACGACGTCGGGGGCGAGCGAGACATCCTCACGTTGGAGCGTCGTACAGGCCATTTTGATCAAGCCGAGCGGCGTTCGCAGGTCGTGTGAGAAGGAGGCGATGAGTTCCGAACGCATGCGATCGAGTTCGCGCAGCATCTCAATCTCGGTGACCTCGGCGGAGAGGCGGACGTTCTCGATGGCGATGCTGACCTGGTGTCCGATGGCCGAGAGGAGCTGCATCTGCGGAGCGTGGATGGGGCGCGGCTCGTGATCCAGCAGGCCGACGACGACCAGCATGCCGCAGACATGCCCCTGGGCGAAGAGCGGGACGGCAGCGATCGAGCAGAAGGCCTCGTGTCTCACCCAGCGTCGGGGCAGCTCGTCGGTGAAGACCCGGACCGCCTCGCCCGTGTCGAGGATGCGCCCCTTGAGCCAGGCCAGTAAGGGGGCCTGCTGGAGCTCGGGATCGGTCGTGATCGGCGTACTTCCCGCCACCAGCACGTTGCGCGGCGCGGATCGCCGATCGAGCTCCTCGAAGGGCACGATCCAGCCCGTGTCCACGTGCAGCGCATCCAGGGTCTGGACCAGCGCGGTGTGGAGGACCTGGTCGAGGTCGCGGGCCTGGGTAATCTGCGTTGCGATCGCGTTGAGCGTCATGAGCTCCTGGTTGTGGCGGCGGATGGTGGTCTCGGCCTCCAGGCGATCGGTGATATCGCGCGCGAAGCTGACGATGTTGTCGCCGCTGCCGTCCAGGCCGGCAACGAGGGTGACCGCGTACTCGGCCTCGAAGGTCGTCCCGTCGCTGCGCAGCATCGTGACCTCGCGGGTCACGGCAGGGCGGCCCTCCAGGGCCTGGCGGTGGAGATAGAGCACGGTGGTGCGCGAGTCGGGCCCGATGAGCGCCAGGACACTCCTTCCCAAGAGCTGGACGGCGTTGGCGTAGCCGTACAGCTCAAGTGCCTTGCGGTTGCACATCGTGATGGCGCCCTCGGTGCTGACGACGACAATGGCGTCCGGCGAGGTCTCAAAGAGTGTGCGGTAGCGGGCCTCGCTATGGCGCAGGGCACGTTCAGTGCGACGGCGCTCGGCGAGCTCCGTCTCGGTGGCCCGGCGGAGGCGCGAGTTCTCGATACTCATCGCGGCGACGGTAGCAAGGGCTTCGAGGAGCGCCGCGCTGCGGTCGTCGAAGGCGTGGGTACGGGAGGCAACGATCATCAGGGCGCCGATGACCAGGGGGGCCCGCTGTGGATCACGTGGGTCGCTGGTGATCAGGGGTGTGCAGAGCAACGATCCGTGTGCGATCCCGCACGGGGTGTCGTCCGAGCTGTCGCGACGGCATTTGGGGTCGCTTCCCACGTCGGCGATATCGAGCGTCGTGTGATGGAGGAGCGTCCACCCGACAGGTCCCTGACCGGGCGCGATGCGGGTGTCGGGCGGCGGCGACGATGCGCCGAGTCCCGCGGTCATCGTGCAGACCACGTCATCGGCCTGGGTATCGATGAGCCACAGGCTCCACCCGTCGGCGTGCAGGGCTTCACGAAGCTCCTCAATGATGCCGCGCAGACGCTCGCGCGGCGCGAGCCCGCCATTGAAGGCGCGCGCTGCACGGTTGAGCAGCGAGACATGAGCTCGTATGTCCGCTATCTCGGCGTCGGTTGTCGCGTCAGGCTCTTCGACTCTGCGCATGGTCGCCTATATTGTACGCGTTCAGGGCGACCTCGCAACTGCTCAGGGGCGGAGTCGGCATCCCGCTCAGAGGCGAAGCCCGAGCGGACTCGGGACGCCGGCTCTGAGCGGTGGTCTGGCGGGGAGCGTTCGGTGAGCGGACCTTT
>JAXGUU010000224.1:0-6922 GCA_040774145.1 Anaerolineae bacterium | reverse complement strand
TATACGGCTCGTCTTCTGGAGCTGCTCGCGGTCGTCGTGCCCTATGTGGCTGAGGAGCGTGGTGCACATCGGACTGCTCTCCGCTCGCTGCTCGGACGGCAGCGTGCACAGACAACAGAAACTGAGTCCCCCGTGCCGCAGCGGTCGGTCGTGGCTCTGGTCGTCGGCAGCGAACGCGGCCTCTGTGGCGGGTACAACAAGGCGCTTCTTGAGCGTCTCGATAGCTACGTGGCGAGTCTCGAACCGGGCTGCGACCTGACCCTGGTGGCCTCCGGATCAAGGATCGTTCGTGATCTGAAGCTGGCCGGCTATGAGCTCGCTTGGACGCACACGTCGTCGATCACGGCGCTGCCCTCCTTTGAACTGGCCTATGGGTGGGTCAGCGATTGGCTGCAGCGCTATGAATCCCACGAGCTGGATGCCGTGGATCTACTATACAATGCCGATCAGGGTGCAGGCAAGTATGGCGCGACCGTCACCCGACTGCTCCCACCTGAACTGCCCGAGCCCTCCGTGCCGCCGCGCGAGACCGGGCTTGCGGCGTCCCAGGCTCCGTCGCTCCAGGATCACGTCATTGTGGAGACCGACCCGGTGGGGCTCTATGTCAGGATCGTGGAGCAGTGGACGGCCATTGCCCTGTACCGATTGCTGTTGGAGGCGGCCTCAACCGAGCACTCCGCGCGCTATCAGTTGATGGAGTCCGCTACCCAGAATGCGGAGGATCTGGTGGAGGAGCTGATGCTGACGGTACAGTCTGCTCGACGGCAGGCGATCACGCGTCAGGTGCAGGAGTTGGCGGTTGGTGCGGGGTTGCTTAGTCATCAGACCCCGAACGAGTGAGGCCGGATGACCCGGATAGAGGGGACAGTGATCACGAGGGAGGGTCGATGAGACAGCTGTGGGCACCCTGGCGTATGGCCTATCTGCGCGGCGAGCACGATCCGGTTGACGGATGCGTCTTCTGCCACAAGGTCGATGCCGATGACGTCACAGAGCATGTCCTCTATCGCGGGACCACATGCTTCACGGTCCTGAATCGCTATCCCTATAGCAATGGCCATATGATGGTCGTGCCCTATGCTCATGTCAGCTCACTCACCGAGCTATCGGACGAGGTCCTGCTTGAGGTCATTCAGGCGGTATGCAGGGCCGAGCGCGTCCTGCTGGATGCGGCCTCGCCCCAAGGCTTCAACGTCGGGATCAACGAGGGCCACGCCGCCGGTGCCGGGATTGAGGAGCACATCCACGTGCATATCGTCCCGCGCTGGGACGGTGATGCCAACTACATGACGGTGATCGGTGGAACCAGGGTTATCCCCGAGAGTCTCGATGAGACCTACGCTATGCTGCGCCCTCTGTTCGATGCCCTGCGGGGCGAAGGAAGAGGCGTGATTAGTCGCTAGCACGCCGCACGTAGGCGACAGCACGGCTCAGCCCAACCAACGCCAGCACACTGAGCAGCACAACCGTTCCCATGCCGTAGCGGACTCTCACGAAGAGTGACAGGAGTCCTAGCCCGGACCCACCCCCGACGACCAGGGCCAGACGGCGAAGGTGGGCGCCCACGATCGGCCCAGGAGCCACGACGTGGGCTGCCGTCGCCAGCCGTCTGCGGAAGTAGTGCAGATCCCAACTTGCCAGGGCCGCGGCGAGCGCTACGATCATCAGTGGTGCTGAGACACTCTGTAGAAGTCCCCACGCGACGAGGACCGCAAATCCCGCAAAGACGATGCCCGCCATGTTTGCGACCAGGCGCACCAACGCCGTGGAGACGCGCGTCAGCGGTTTGGCTGTCACTGGGCGACCGGACCGGCGTCTCGTGGTCACCGTCGATGGCTCGATGAGCGCGGACCAGCCGGCAAGCAGCAGCGCGGCGCCGGCGTTCACCCACGTCCGGCGAAGGGCGTAGCCAAGCGCCAGAGCGACGCCCGCGATGGCTGATGTGCTGTAGATCAAGAACTCCAACCTATGGCTCCAGGACTTGTTCACGACAGGTCTGTCTCCCTGCTCAACGGGCTCGTAGGGTGGCTCTATGCGGGTTTCCATGACATCACCACATCACGTCTCAGCCGCGCATAGCCTGGGGTAGGTAGCGCTTGAGACCGGCCTGAATGGTCGTGTCGAGAGCTTGACCGACCTGCCAGTCGATGACGACAACCCCCACGCGCTCCAGTTGTCGAATCCGTAGCCGGCGCTCTGCTTGCGCGATTCTGACGGCCATATCCAGGGTTCTGCCGTGTGCCTGTCCGCGGCGCTCAAAGTCTACGGGATCGGGACTGATGACCAGGATCTGATAGCCACGTGCACGAAGCCGCGTGAGCACCGGGGGATCGTCATCACAGAGCGGGCTCACCAAGACGAGCTGTGACTTGGCGGCGAAGAAGCGGGTCGGCAGGTAGTCGAGACTGTCGAAGACCAGGCTGTCGCCGACTTGGGCCATCGCTAGAGCGTAGAGAATGCGCTGACGCTGCAGTTTGCCGTAGCCCGGGAATGTGCGTTCGAGACCTCGTCCGTAGACCAAGAGCCCGACCCGGTTCCCGTCGTGGAGGAAGCTGTCGGCAAGTGCTGCCGTTACCTCCACAGAGTGTTCAAAGAGCGATGAGTTGCGCATGCTGACGTTGGTGCGCTCTCTGGCGTCCAGGATGAGCCCAACGTCCGCGATCCGCTCCTGCTCGAACTGATTCGTGTAGATCTCACGCGGGTGACGCGCTGAGAGGCGCCAGTTGATCCATTGAGGCGGATCGCCGGGCTCGTAGCTGCGGACACCGTAGAAGTCGGTGCCGGACCCTCCCTGGCGTGAGGGGATGGGGCCGGCAAAGCCCCGCGTGCGTGCCGGGCGGATCTTGAGGCTGCGTAGGCTAGGGCTGGCAGGTAGGACACTCAGTCTGCTGTGGACGGGATAGCGCCTCTGCCGTCTGAAAAGGCCGAAGCGCTCCGACACGGTCACCTGCGTCTGCTCAAATCGATAGCTACCTCGTGCTCCTTCAACGTGATACGTGAGCGTGTGCGATGCTCCCGACCGCAGGCTCAGAAGCAAGTCGGTGCCACCGTCGCTTATCAGTCCGGCGGGCACCTGGTCTTCGATGAGCAGTTCCTCCAAGTCCTCGCCGTCGTTGGTGATGACCAGGTCAACGGTGACCTTCGTCATAGGTCGCACATGGTCATGGCTCAGTCGACGGTAGATGCGAAGTCGCACATCGTAGGGGCGGTAGACGAGGACCGCGGCAAGGTAGAGCACGAGCGGTACAGCGGCAGCCAGGAAGCTGCCATTCAGGGTGCCGAGCCCACTCAGGAGGAATCCGTAGATCAGCAGGCCGATCAGCAGACTGCGTTGTAGGCTCACTCTAGACTCCGCGCAGCACCGGCACGGTGACGGTACGCACGATTTCGGTGATCACGTCACCGCCTGCCCGTTGATCGGTCCACAGATCCGGCTCCAAGATGAGCCTGTGGGTGAGCGCCACGTGCGCGAAAAGCTTCACATCATCCGGCAGGACAAAGTCACGTCCGTTCATCGCGGCCCACGTTCGCGTTAGCTTGAGCAGGGCCAGGGCGCCTCTCGGGCTGGCGCCGACGGCCACGTGTCGGTGACGACGGGTCGCCCGGACGATCTCGACCATGTAGCGCTCGACGTCCGCATCGACGTGCACTCGCTCGGCAACCTGGCGCATCGCCAAGATGCCGTCGGCGCTGATGACCGGGTTGAGTTCGAACTCGTCCTGGCGCCGGTCGCGTCGTCGTCGCAGGATCTCCTGTTCCTCGTCGCCGGAGGGATAGCCCACCGCCAGCTTCATCATAAAGCGATCGAGCTGTGCCTCGGGGAGGGGAAACGTGCCCTCGTACTCGATGGGGTTCTGGGTGGCGATGACGATAAAGGGGTCGGGCAGCTCCTGCGTCTCGCCCTCCAGCGTGATCTGGTACTCCTGCATAGCCTCCAGAAGCGCGGATTGCGTCTTGGGTGAGGCGCGGTTGATCTCGTCCGCAAGGATGATGTTGGCGAACAGGGGGCCGCGTCGCAACTCGAAGCCGCCGGTTGCGCGATCGTAGACAAAACCGCCGGTGATGTCACCGGGTAGAAGATCCGGTGTGAACTGGATGCGCTTGAAGCTGAGGCCAAGCACGGTGGCGAAGCTGTTGGCGATCAGCGTCTTGGCGAGTCCCGGGTAGTCCTCGAGCAAGACATGCCCCCCTGTGGAGAGACACGCTGCCAGGATCATCTTGAGGACGTCGGTCTTGCCGACGATGGCACGCTCGACCTCACGGATGATGCGCTGAGAGGACACGGCGACATCGTTGACAGTGAACTGGCTGTAGGTCGGATCAGGTGTGATGCTCACTCGTTGCCTCCACGGGTTCGATTCTGAGTTGGTGCTGGATGTAGTCCAGAGCCGGTTCGATCTGTCGTTCTAGCTCTCTGGGAGTGGCCTCGCGTGCGGTCTGGCGCGTCAGCGTGCGCAGGATGAACGTGCCTAGGCGCCGGTACCACTTGGGGAGTGTCGGATAGCCGCGCCGATAGGCGAGGTCGATGTAGAGCTGGATCTCGGCAGGCAGCGTGAGGTTCCCCAGATCCACGGCGCGTAGGACATCCTTGGGCGCCATGTGCTGTTCGTGTGCGATCGTCCGCGTCAACAGTTGGCCGAGGTAATAGTTGAGTCGCTCACGTGAGTACGCGCCTTCAGAGACACGCTCCAGGCGTTCGAGCCACAGAGCTACGGCTCCCTCGGATCTGTGGCTCTGAACCTCATCTGTGCTCACGCTCGGACGTTCCCGACCGAGGCTGCGCAGCGCGATGTAGATACCCATAGCTACGACGACGGTCAGGAAGAGGGCCTGCGGCAGAGCATCGAGGATGACGCCTAGAAGCCAGCCGAGGTAGGCCAGGGGCAGGACAATAGCCTCACGCATAAAGTCCTCGAGAAGGAACATCAGGGGCAGGGCCAGGGCCAGCAGGATGGCCAGGAGAGGCAGCACTCGCTTGAGTTTGGGTAGCACTGAGCTCACGACAGGCTCCTACAAGCGTCGGCAATGGCCTGAAGGCTGGTGATCGCGTCGGTCTCGTCCTGTGGCCCTACGCTGCCAAGCCCATACCTTACACTCTCGAAGAGCTGGGTGAGCCGGTTGACCGCGCTGGGTGGCATCTTGGCGCGGATGAGATGGTCGGTGAACTCGCGGGCGGTCACCGTGCTTCCGCGTTGCACACCACGCTGCTCACGCACCATATGGACCATCTCGGCGTAACATCGCGTGATCGTGTTCTGAAGATCGCCGCCCTGCTCGAGTTCGTCAAGAGCCATCTCGACACGGCGAGCAAACGGTGCCAGGGAGGTCTCTCGTTCCAGACGGTCGCGCCGAATCTGCCGCACGACGTTGATCACGATGAGGGCGACCACCAGTCCGGCGACAAGGCTGAGGCCCAGGGGGATCCACGAGGGCACCCCCTCGACGTCAAACGACTCGTCGGTGAAGGGGTCTGCGCCTCCCAGTAGGTCATCCAGGTTCCCTGGCGTCCCGAGGATGTCGTCCTCACCTTCCTCTGGCTCCGTTAGGTTGTTCAGCCACATCCCGGCGAGCGTGAAGATAAGGATCATCACCAAGAGGGTCCGCACCACGCGCCTGCGCAGTTCCGGATCGAGCATCGCCATGATGACGGCTAGGGGAAAGAGCACGAGCACGAAGACGAAGATCATCCGCATGATGCGTATGAGCAGATCGGCATTGCCGATCAAGGGGGCCAGCCCGCCACGCACCTCCTCTCCGCCCCTGAACTGGTCCAGCAGGAATTGCCAGATCTGCTCGAAAGGTACGCCGGGCGTCAGCTCCAGCTGCGGGAGGCCGGCAGCCAGCACGAGCATCGCGACCACAGCGATGCTGAGCAGGATGATCCTGATGAGTTGAGCTCGAGCCGGCCTCATTGTGTAGTGTTCTCACGCATCCTTACGTGCGCCCCAGGCAATTGACCAAGGCACACTATAGTGAACGATACCGGAAAGTCAACAGCCACGACCCCGAGTAGTATCCTTCGCGTAGTGATGGATTCTGCCCGCCACATACCCTATTGCCCTACACATAGCGACCCATCGCCTATGCGAATACCACCATCTGACCAGAACGAGCGTTCTATATGGGCCTTGAGGTCGAGGAGAGTCTGGAGAGCGCGGCTGAGTCTGGCGGTTTCACCCGTCGTGTAAAAGGTGTGCCGGGGTGGGGAGGCTGTCGCATTGAGAAGACCGGCATCAGCAAGCACGCGACGCACCTGGCGGGCAACAGCGGGTGCCGGGTCGATGATCTCGACCGATGGGCCCACAAGGTCACGGATGACAGGGGTCAAGAAGGGATAGTGTGTACATCCCAATACGAGCTCATCGATGTTCTCAGCCATCAACGGGCCCAGGCAATCTGCCAGCAACTGCTGTGTCTGGCTCGTCGCCAACTCGCCTCGCTCCACGGCCTCAACGAGACCGGGGCAGATCTGCGTATGGATCGCCACGTCGCGCCCGAAGCGACTTGCCAGGCGCTGAAAGAGCTCGCCCTGGAAGGTCGTTGGGGTGGCGATGACGCCGACGGCGCCGGTCGCTGTGTGCTCAGCCGCGGGTTTCACCGCCGGTTCCATCCCAATGAAGGGCAGGGTAGGGAACCTCCGGCGGAGCGATTGCAGGGCCGCACCCGATGCTGTGTTGCATGCGACGACGATCGCTTTGGCGCCCTGCTGCATCAGGAAAGAAGTGATGGCCTCTGAGAAGTCCCTGATCTCCTCGATCGAACGGGGACCGTAGGGGATGTGCGCTTGATCGGCTAGGTAGAGGGTATTCTCATCAGGGAGCTGTGCCGCGATCTGGCGCCATACGGACAACCCACCGACGCCGGAGTCGAAGACCCCGACAGGAGCTGCCGCTAGTTCGCCTTTCGTGCCCGTCACGGGATC
>JAXGUU010000223.1:0-6924 GCA_040774145.1 Anaerolineae bacterium | reverse complement strand
TGTGGGGTGCGGATGCTGGCCTCGGCGCTCGATCAGGACGAGCTGGCACCGCACCTTGATGACCTGCTCACGGCGATCTATCATAGCTGTCCCAGCGGCGTCGGGGGTGACGGCGCGGTGTCGCTCTCGCACCAGGACCTCGACCGGGTCCTGACGCGAGGCGCCGATTGGGCGCGTCAGAAGGGCTATGCGACCCCCGATGACCTCAAGCGAACCGAGAGCCGGGGCTGCTTGGAGGCGGCGCGTGCCGAGGCCGTACCGGACCGGGCCCGCGAGCGGGGTCTGCCGCAGATGGGCTCTCTGGGCTCGGGCAACCACTTTCTGGAGCTGGACGTCGTGGATGCCATCTACGATGCCGAGGCTGCAGCCGCGTTCGGCCTGCGGCAGGGCCAGGTGGTGGTGCAGATCCACTGTGGGTCGCGCGGTCTGGGCCACGAGGTCTGTGCCCAGTACCTGAGGCGGCTGCAGGGCGCTCCGCAGCGTTACCGTATACCGATCCCCGACCGGGAGCTGGTCGCTGCGCCGGTGACGTCACCGGAGGGGCGTGACTACCTGGCGGCGATGTCGGCGGCGGCGAACTACGCCTTTGCCAATCGTCAGGTGCTGGCCCACTTTGTGCGACGCGCGTTCGAGCAGGTGCTCGCGGGCCAGGTGCGGGATTGGGAGCTGCACCAGGTCTACGATGTGACCCACAACATCGCCAAGGTCGAGACGCACATCGTCGACGGCGAGACGCGGGAGCTGGTGGTCCATCGCAAGGGGGCCACGCGGGCCTTTCCGCCGGGCCATCTTGAGGTGAGTGCGCCCTATCGTGAGGTGGGACAGCCGGTGCTGGTGCCGGGCTCGATGGGGACGGCCTCCTACGTGTTGGCGGGCGCGGCAGAGAGTATGACGCGCTCGTTCGGCTCGAGTTGTCACGGGGCCGGGCGAACGATGAGCCGCAAGGAGGCGACCCGTCAGTCGCGCGGCGAAGCGGTGCGCAGCGCGCTCAACGCGCAGGGCATTGCGGTGCGCACGCGGAGCATGCGCGGGCTCGCGGAAGAGGCGCCCTATGCCTACAAGGATGTCAGCCTGGTGGTGGACTCCGTGGTGGGCGCGGGGCTGGCGCGGAAGGTGGCGCGGGTGGTACCGATTGGGGTCGTGAAAGGGTGATCGCCGAGGGCGATGTCCTTCCGGGTTGCCGGCTACCGGCAACCCGGAAGAGGCGGGCTCACTTGGGAAGGACGTCCTTGATGGCGCGACCCAGCCGGTGGATCCCCTCGACGATGCTATCGGGCTTAGCGCAGGAGAAGTTGAGGCGCATGGCGTTCTGACCGCCGTCGGCGTGGGGATAGAAGTTGACGCCGGGAACGAAGGCCACCTTGTGGTCCAGGGCGACCTTGAGCATCGAAACGCCGTCGACGCAATCGGGCGCCTGGGCCCACAGGAAGAGACCGCCCTCAGGGCGGGTCCAGCTGCAGCCCTCGGGCCAGAACTCCTCCAGCGCATCGAGCATCGTGGTCATGCGTTCACGGTAGACTTCGCGAAGCCGGCGCACGTGGACCTTGAGGATGCCGCGCTGGGCGATGTCGTTGGCGATCATCTGGTCGAAGGTGCTGGTGTGGAGATCGGCGCCCTGCTTGGCCTGAACGAGGCGCGCGCGGATCTCGGTCGGCGCGACGATCCAGCCGATGCGCAGCCCCGGGGTGAGAGTCTTGGAGAAGGTGCCGAGGTAGATGGTTCGTTCCGGCGCGAGGGCTGCGATCGGGATCAGATCCTCGCCGGTGTATCTGAGGGCACCGTAGGGGTCGTCCTCAACGATGATCAGGTCGTGGCGCCGCGCGATGTCGACGAGCTGGTGGCGTCGCTCCTCGGAGAGGGTGGTCCCGGCGGGATTATGGAAGTTGGGCAGCACATAGATGAAGCGCACCGGTGTCTGGGTGACGATCCCCTCGAGCTGGTCCACGCACATGCCGTGTTCGTCGAGGGGCACGGTGACGAATTCCGATTGGTAGGCGCGCCAGGCCTGGATGGCGCCAAGGTAGGTGGGGCATCCCGTCAAGACGTGGGCACCCGGATCGATGAAGATCTTGCCGATCAGATCGAGCGCTTGTTGAGAGCCGGTCGTGATGAGCACGTTGTCGGGGCCGTGATGGATGCCGTACTTGGACATCGAGTCGGCGAGGAACTCGCGCAGCGGCGGATAGCCTTCCGTGGTGCTGTACTGGAGGGCCTGTTTGGGCTCGTGGCGTAGCAGGTAGCCGCACGCTTCCTCAATC
Organism: Anaerolineae bacterium; assembly: GCA_040774145.1. Classification (GTDB taxonomy): domain Bacteria; phylum Chloroflexota; class Anaerolineae; order B4-G1; family SLSP01; genus PWVB01. The sequence continues at coordinate 4,666 of JAXGUU010000223.1, read as the reverse complement.
TCGCGGACGGGGAAGAGCTCGGGCGCCGGCAGGCCGCCGGCGAACGAGATCACGCCGGGCAGCTGGCTGACCTTGAGGAGCTCGCGGATGGCGGAGCTTTGCATGCTCTGTGTGCGTTCAGCCAGGAAACGTTGCCAGTTGACCGGTTGGTCTGGTGGCGCACTATCTGGGGTCGTCATATTTGTGTTGCCCTCCTGAGGGATAGGTGAGCGATTGACTACGCGGTCATTGTAGCGCGAGGCCCGGTGAAGTCAAGCGAGACGGGGCTGCAAGCGTGCTGCGCGAGGGGGCTGCAAGCTTGCAGCGCGGGAGGGGGCTGCGGCGTCTGACGCCGGCGGTGGGCGGATGCTTGCCGAGGTAAGTGACTATGCTAGAATGGGCCGCATGGCCAGCGTCGATATCGGGATCGTCATCGTCAACTACAACACGCGCGAGCTGCTGCAGCGATGTCTGGCGAGCGTGCTGGCGAGCGAACGTCCCGATGGTTCGCCCGCGATACGCGTGATTGTTGTCGACAACGATTCGCAGGACGGCAGCGCGGAGATGGTGGCAACGGCGTTCCCCGACGTGGAGCTGATCCACAACCGCACGAATGTCGGCTATCCTGCAGCGAACAATCAGGGGCTGGCTCGACTGGGGTTCGATGGTGGCGGCTCGGCGGCGGCGCCGCGCTACGCCCTGCTGCTGAACGCCGACACGGAGGTGCCGCCCGATGCCTTGGCCGGGGTGGTGGCCTATGCCGACCGGGACGAGGAGATCGGTGTGTTGGGTCCGAAGCTGGTGCGACCCGACGGGTCGTTGGATCTGGCGTGCCGGCGTTCGTTTCCCACACCTGAGGTCTCGGCGTACCGGATGCTGGGCTTGTCGAAGCTGTTTCCCCGCAGCCGGCGGTTCGGGCGCTACAACCTGACCTACCTTGATCCCGACGCGACGACGGAGGTCGATGCGGTGGTCGGTGCCTTCATGATGGTGCGGCGTGAGGCGATAGCAGCCGTAGGGCTGCTCGATGAGGCGTTCTTCATGTACGGGGAGGACCTCGACTGGGCCTACCGCATCAAGGCGGCAGGCTGGAAGGTGATCTACTTTCCGCGGGTCACGGTGTTGCACGTCAAGCGTGCGTCGAGTCGCCAGAGCCCACGTGCGCAGATCGAGTTCTGGCGGTCGATGGAGATCTTCTATCGCAAGCACTACGCTGCCACGACGCCGCGACTGCTCCACGCTGTGGTGATCGGCGCAATCAGATGTCAGACGCGTTGGGCGAGATGGCGGAACCGAAACGCACTGTAAAGGCAGAGCAGGCGACGCGGATCTTCGTCGTCATGGCGCTGTTCACCGACGTCCTCATGGCGGCGTTGGCCTTCGTCGGCGCCTACGGCTTGCGGCGGGCCATTGCCGTGCCCGATCCGGCAGCCGGCATGGGGCCTTTGCCGGAGCATTGGCCGATGCTGGTGGTCCATGTCCTCTCGGTGACGACCGTGCTCTTCTTCGCGGGACTCTATCGCCTGACGGCGGCGTCACGTGTGGACGAGTTCGGCGGCGTCCTGGTGGGTTCGACAATCGGGACGCTGATGGGCGTCGCCATCGACTCGCTGCTTCTGCGCGACTTCGTCATCGCGCGCGACTACTCGCGGATGATGATCGCCTATGCGTGGGTGCTGACGGTGCTGTTGATCACGATTGGGCGCCTGATCAACGACTGGTACCGGCGCTATATGATCCGCAGGGGGTGGGGCCGCCGACGGGTGCTCATCATCGGTATGGGTGACATCGCCCGGATGATCGTCCAAAAGGTCGTGTGGTCGCCGGAACTGGGCTATGACGCCGTAGGCGTGGTCGCTATGGAGGACGACGGCAGCGAGGAGTTGCTGGGCGTGCCGGTCGTGGGGATGGCGACGCATCTTGCCGAGATCATCGATGCCCACGAGGTGGACGAGGTCATCATCGCGTTGCCCGAGGAGACGGCGCACCGCGACGTCCTCTGGCTGATCTCCCAGTGCGAGCGTGGGCGGATCACCGTGCGGGTCTACCCCGACCTCTTCCAGATCATGGCGACGGCGATCAGCATCAGTGAGTTGGGCGGGTTGCCGATCCTCACCGTTCGCGACATTGCGCTGACCGGTTGGCGCCGTGTCGCGAAACGCGTCATGGACGTGGTCGGCTCGAGCGCCGGCCTGGTGGTGCTCTCGCCCTTCATGATGCTCGTCGCGGTGCTTATCAAGCTGGAGTCGCCGGGACCCGTCTTCTACGTGCAGGAGCGGATGGGATTGGACGCGCGGCCCTTCCCGGTGATCAAGTTCCGTTCGATGCGGGCGAATGCCGAGAAGGATGGCCCGGGTTGGACGACGGAGGATGATCCGCGGCGGACGAAGATCGGCGCTTTCCTGCGCAAGACGAATCTGGATGAGCTGCCGCAGTTCATCAACGTGCTCTTGGGCGATATGAGTTTGGTGGGGCCGCGACCGGAGCGCCCCATCTATGTGGAGCAGTTCCGCCGCAGCATCCCGCGCTATATGGAACGTCACCGCGAGAAGGCCGGCCTCACCGGATGGGCCCAGGTGAACGGCTATCGCGGGGACACATCGATCACGGAGCGGACAAAGTATGATCTGTGGTATATTGAGAATTGGTCGTTGTGGCTTGACGTTAAGATCATCGCGCGGACGGTCTTGCAGATCTTCCGCTCCCCCAACGCCTACTGAAGGCCGGCGAGGCCAGAGCCTTGACTGAACACTCCTCAGGCAGCGTCCCATCCGTGCTCTACGACGAGCAGTACTTCCTGCACGTCTGCGAGGGGCACCAGGAGTTCCTGTCCAGCGAGGGGGACTATCTCTCGCGGCGGTTGGCCCAGGCGCTGGCGGTCGCCGGAATCGCAGAGGGCATGCAGGTGCTGGACGTGGGTTGTGGGCGCGGGGAGATCCTGCGGCGCACGGCGGCGCTGGGCGCGCGTGCCCACGGCATCGACTACGCGCGGGTGGCGGTGGAGCTATCGCAACGGGTGACGGCGAACGATGACGCGGTGGCGCGTCCCGGCGTCTACCAGGCATCGGCGCTGTATCTACCTTTCGCTGCGGAGAGCTTTGACCGTGTGCTGATGTTGGACATCGTCGAGCACCTCTATCCCAACGAGCTGGCCTTGGCGTTGGACGAGGCCCATCGCGTGTTGAGACCGGGGGGGCGGATTGTCATCCACACGGCTCCCAATGTATGGTACGACCGCTATGCCTATCCGGTGGTGCGGTGGGTGCGCATCCTGATGGGCCAGGGGGCGCGCTATCCCAAGGACCCGCGCGCCATCATCCCGGAGAATGTGCACGTCCACGTCAATGAGCAGTCGGCTTACAGCCTGTGGCAGCAGCTACGGCACCACGGCTTTGACGATGTGCGGTCGTGGCTGAGCACGCCCCCGCAGCACCGTCAGGAGAACCTGCTCTTCCGCTCCGCACGCTGGCTGCTCTTCACCGTGCCGCCGTTCCATTGGTTCTTTCAGCGGGAGGTCTTTGCCGTGGGAGAGCGATGAAAGATCACCGCTACGTCGATGAGCTCACGATCGAGGAGCTCGAGGCAGAGCTGCGCCTGCGCCGTCGCCAGGAGCGGCTGAGCCGGCTGGATGGCGGTAAGCAGGTCGCCAGAGACCCCCTCCAGGGTTCAGCGGCGCCGAGCCCCTCCCCCGGCCCCACGGTGACGGCGTCGTGGGAGGTGCATCGCGGTCGGGGTGCCCCGCGTTTCAGTGCTGCGATCGAGGCGGACCGGCTGCCCCGTGAGCGGAGACCGATCAAGTGGCGTTGGGTGCGTGACCAGGTGCTATTAGTCATCGAGGTGCTGGCGATTCTGGCGCTCGTCTGGGTGGTGGGGCGGATGGTGCTCACCGTGCAGACCATCAACGAGGAGAGCCGGGCGAGCCAGGTCGCGCCGACGCCGACCCCCACGCCGATGGTGAGCGTGGTGGTTCTGCCGGGGGGACACACGCCCCCCGATGAGAACCAGCAGTCACAGCCCGCGCCGATCCCCGCGCACCTGCGTGACCTCGTGGCGCAGATCACGCCGATGCCGGTGCCGACGCGGGGCCCGGAGCACGTGCAGAGGATCATCATCCCGTCGATCGGGGTCGATGCGGCGGTGGTGTTGGGCGACGACTGGGAGTCGCTGAAGAAGGGCCCCGGGTGGCACATCGGGAGCGCGAATCCCGGCGAGCGGGGCAACAGCGTTATCTCCGGGCACAACGACATCTTCGGCGAGGTCTTTCGCGACCTGCCCGAGCTGACGGTGGGAGACGAGATCATCGTCCAGACGCATTCGGCGAGCTATCGCTACGCCGTCACGCAGACGCGGGTTGTTGAGGAGACGGAGGTGAGCATCCTGGAGCCGACCAGCACGCCGGTGCTGACGGTCTACTCGTGCTACCCTTACCGGGTCAACACGCATCGCTTTGTCGCGATCGCGTCGTTGGTGGGGGACTGAGGGGAAAGCGCGATCGACGGCGGCGGGAGACGCCGCGCAGAGAGACGCCCCGCCGGGGCGTCTCTACATGGAGGGGGGTGCAGTCGTGGTAGAGACGGGGCGGCGCCCCGTCTGGGGTGACAGGTGCGCTGAGGGGAAAGCGCGATCGACGGCGGCGGGAGACGCCGCGCAGAGAGACGCCCCGCCGGGGCGTCTCTACATGGAGGGG
>JAXGUU010000222.1:0-6925 GCA_040774145.1 Anaerolineae bacterium | reverse complement strand
CATCCTCTTTGAAGGGCTCTTGATTGTGCTCTCATTCCTGACCCTGCTGGTCTTGCCTCGTTTCTTGCGTACGTCTGACGCGCCCGCGCCGGCCTGAGAAGGAGAGGAGGGCGAGATGACGGGACCGGATCGTCTGGATGTGCTCCTCGCCCGCCTGCAAGCTGATCCTCGTTTCGTCCGCAATGTGACCGCTTGGCGGACCCTGCCGGAGAGGCCTTCGCGCACGATCGCGTGGCCGAATGAGCTGGACTCGCGCCTCCACACCGTTGCCTGCGGGCTGGGCATCGATTCGCTCTATACGCATCAGGCGACCGCGATCGAGGCCTCCCTGCGCGGCGAGAACGTGGTCTTGGCCTCCGGCACCGCTTCCGGCAAGACCTTGGGCTATGGCTTGCCGGTGCTTAACGCCTTGCTTCGCGATCCCACCGCGACGGCACTCCTACTTTACCCCACGAAGGCGCTGGCCCACGACCAGATGGCTGCACTCGAGCGTTGGATCGGTGAGCTTCAGGCCCCCATCGCCCTGCGTCCCTATGATGGGGACACGCCGCAGCGTCTCCGCTCGGCGATTCGCAAAGAAGCCCGTATTGTGGTCTCCAATCCCGACATGGTGCATTTGGGCATCCTGCCGCATCATACCCAGTGGATGCGCTTCTTTCAGGGCCTGCGCTACGTTGTGCTCGACGAGTTGCACATCTACCGCGGTGTCTTCGGTAGTCATGTGGCCAACGTACTGCGCCGTCTGCGCAGGATTGCCGGCTTCTATGGCGCGGCTCCGCAATGTGTAGCCGCTTCCGCCACCATATCCAATCCGGGAGAGCTAGCGACGGCATTGTGGGACGGCCCCGTCACGCCGGTGGTGGAAGATGGCGCCGCCTATGGACGGCGCCACGTGCTCTTCTACAACCCGCCCCTGCTCAATCCGACCCTGGGCCTGCGCGCGAGCGCCACCGAGGAGGCGCTGAGGCTGACAACGCGGTTGCTGGAGGCGGAGGTGCAGACGATCGTCTTCGCCCGCTCGCGCCTTTCTGTTGAGCTCTTCCTGAGGGAGATGCGCTCCATCGCCGCCGGCTTGGGCATCGATCCGGAGGTTGTGCAGGGATACCGGGGCGGCTATCTGCCGCACGAGCGGCGTGAGATCGAGCTCGGTCTGCGAACCGGTCGTGTACGCGTCGTCATCGCAACCAATGCGCTGGAGCTGGGGATCGATATCGGCGACCTCGATGCGTCGGTGCTCGTCGGCTATCCGGGCTCTATCGCCGCGACGCGGCAGCAGATGGGGCGTGCCGGTCGCCGCGCAGGGACCTCGCTTGCCGTGATGATCGCTACCCCGGCGCCCCTGGATCAGTATATGGTCTCCCATCCGGAGTACTTCTTCGGACGCTCTCCCGAGGAAGCGCGGATCAATCCTGACACGCTCGGCCTGCTGGCCTCGCACGTGGCCTGTGCTGCATTTGAGTTGCCCTTTCAGGGCGAAGAGCGTTACGGGAGACACCTTGAGGTTGCGCCGCTGCTCCAGGCGCTGACGTCTGAGGGCGTGCTCCATCACGGACAGAACCGCGACCAATTCACCTGGGTCGGAGAGGGCTATCCTGCTCAAAGCGTCTCCCTGCGCAGCGCCTCACCGGACAACGTCGTTGTGCGGATTGCCGATGGCCAAGGCGTGATCGGTGTTGTCGATCGTCCCAGTGCCTCACGCCTGGTCCACGAAGGCGCAGTCTACTTTCATGCCTCCGAGCCCTATCTGATCGAGTCCTTGGATTGGGAACAGGGCGTGGCTTACGGGCGCTCTGTTGATCTTGACTACTACACGGTCGCCTCGGCCACGACCAAGGTGGAGCGACTGGCGCTGCGCAGACGGGTGCCGGAGGGCGACGACTTCGCCGGTGGCGTAGCGCGCACGGACGAAGAGGTCATGGTCTATGTACGCCCTATGGCCTACCGACGGGTGCACCTCGGCACGCATGAGACGCTCGGATGGGGGGAGATTCACCTGCCGGAGCAGCAGATGGAGACCGAGGCCTTCCGCTTGACGCTGGCGCCCGATGTCGTCGAATCGCTGTCCGACGTCGGGGTGATGGTCGCCCCGTTGGACTATGGCCCCCGGTGGCCCGAGATTCGACAGAGTATCCTCGATCGCGATGGCCATCGTTGCCGGCTCTGTGGGCAGGCCGCGTTGCAGGAAGGGGCTTTGTCACGACCTCTTGAGGTGCATCACCTGACGCCGGTGCGGGCCCTTCTGGCGCAGTATGCGCGACCGATGGCCTTACACCTCGCGCATGCACCCGAGAACTTGCTCACCCTCTGCTCCGTCTGCCACCGGCAGGTGGAGCGCGCCCGAGGTGCGCGGACGGCGTTGGGTGGATTGGCGCATCTGCTACGTCACCTAGCCCCGGTCTTCCTGATGTGCGATCCGGGCGATCTGGGAACGTCGGTGGAGGCGCGCGATGCCCAGAGCGGGCTGCCCGTCGTGATCGTCTACGATGAGGTGCCCGGGGGCGTCGGCCTCTCGCCGCGCCTGGTCGATCTCTGGCCCCGGCTGGCCCGCGCAGCGCGCGAGTTGGTCAGCACCTGTCCCTGTACCGATGGTTGTCCCTCCTGCGTCGGTCCGACCGGAGAGCACGAACCGGGCGCCAAGGCGGCGGCGTCTCGGCTGCTCGAGGTTGTGACAGCCTAGACCGTGGCGCCGTCGTAGGTTGCCTCTAGCGTCGATCTGTCTCGCGCCCGCCAGTGGTCCGGGCCCGGCGTCGCGTTGGAACTCCGCCGGCTTGGTGTATAATGACAACATCCTGCGCCGTCGCGTCCAACACAGGGCGTCAGCAGATGGATTCAACAACCGACTGACGTTGACCTATGCCTATCCTAACCAAAGACACAATGGAGTTCATCAGCCGAAGCGCCGAGCAGACGATGCGACTGGGCGCTCGTCTGGGCCGGCATCTTGGCGGTGGTGACGTGGTGGCGCTGGAGGGGGACTTGGGCACGGGGAAGACGGTCCTCGCACAGGGAGTGGGTATGGGTTGGGGCGCTACGACCCGTCTGATCAGCCCCACCTATGTCCTGATGCGGCGGCACCAGCGTCATCCGGACGGCCTTGAGCTCTATCATATCGATCTGTATCGATTGGGGTCGATTGCCGAGATCGAGATGCTGGGCCTGGACGAGGTGATCGGACACCCGAAAAAGGTCTGCCTCGTCGAATGGCCGGAGCGGCATTCGGGATTGTTCCCTGACGAGCGCCTGTGGGTCAACCTACGGCTGCTGGATGAGTATCGGCGTTCGTTGGTCTTCCAAGCCCAGGGCACACGCCATCAGGCGATATTGGACAGTTTTCGACAGGAGATCTTGGGCCTGTGATGCTACTAGCACTTGACACGGCGAGCCAGCGCGCGAGTATCGCGCTGCACGATGGAACGACGTTGCGGGCTGAATGCACGTGGGAATCGGTCGATCGTCATACGGTGACGTTACTCCCTCGCATCGTCGAGTTGCTGGCTGCTTCCGACCTGACGCCGGCGGATATCACGGCGATCGGCGTGTGTATCGGTCCCGGCTCCTACACCGGCACCCGCATCGGCGTGTCGGTGGCTAAGGGATTGGCATCGGCGCGCAAGCTTCCTCTGATGGGGGTCACGACGCTGGATATTCTGGCTGATGCCCAGCCGGCGGATGACCGTCCTTTGTATCCGATCTTCGCCGCTGGGCGGAAGCGTGTGGGATACGCGCGGTTCAGGTGGGAGAAAGAGGGCTGGCGTGCCGAGACCGGCGTGCAGCTCGCCACGTGGGCGCAGTTCGTGAGCCGGCTTGAGCTTCCCGCGATCGTGGTCGGTGAGATCGACGCGGGAGGACGGGAGACCCTGCGCCCCCTCTTTGGTCGGGTTGAGATACCGCCGCCTGCCCGCCACCTGCGACGAGCAGGCTATCTGGCGGATATCGCGTGGCGACGCCTGCGCGCTAATCAGGTCGATGCTCCGGCGGCCCTGTTGCCCCTCTATGCCCGATGACCACGACCCCCTTCCCGCGACCTCGCATCGCGGCCTAGAAACGCCACGGGCATGGTCGCTGCGAGTTCGTCCGATGGAGGGGCGTGATATCCCGTCGGTTGTCTCGCTGGATCGTCAGGTCTTTGCTGACCCCTGGCCGGAGTCGGCCTACGTCCAGGAGATCTACTTCAATCCCCATGCTCGGTATTTCGTCCTCGAGGGGCTGGATTCGTCGTATGACTATCCGGCTGAGGGTGCCCGGGGGTGGGCTAGCCGCCGGCGACGTCCGACGGCGCGGGTCCTCGGGTTCGTGGGGATGCGGGTTGAGCGCGTCAGTGGACACATCAGCACGCTGGCTGTGCATCCTGATTCGCGTGGGCAGGGTCTCGGGGAGTTGTTATTGCTCCTGGCCCTCGATCAGGCAGTCCAAGACGGCGCACAGACCGTCAGCCTGGAGGTGCGTGTCTCCAACGAGATCGCCCAACGGCTCTATACCAAGTGGCGGTTCTCGCTTCGGTCGCGCCTGCATCGCTACTATGCCAACGGTGAGGACGCTTATCTGCTGCAGGTCCATCTATACGCAGATGAGGCCTACGGCGCCGAGGTACAGGCTCAGCTCGCCACCTTGCTGGACGACCTGAATGTGAACATGGAGCGGCGGCGGACCGTCGAGCAGCAGTCCACGCCCGGAGATCGCGACGATTGACGCAGCACAGGGAGGATGAGTCACGATGGACCTAGAACGGGATCTTGAGGAGCCACGGAAGGCCTTGGAGAGTGTGCACCGCAAGATTCGCTCATGCACGTTGTGCCCACTTCACACCGGGAGGACGAAAGCGGTACCGGGGGCCGGTCCCACCGATGCGGAGATCGTGTTCATCGGCGAGGCGCCCGGTTTCTACGAGGATCAGCAGGGTCTCCCCTTTGTCGGTGCGGCAGGCCGTTTTCTTAATGAGCTATTAGCTCAGTCCGGCATCGATCGCGAACGTGTCTTCATCACGAATGTCATCAAGTGCCGTCCGCCCGGGAACCGCGAACCGGAGATAGCGGAGGTTGAGGCGTGCCGCGCCTATCTCGACCGCCAATTGGAGATCATCCGTCCGCAGGTGATCGTGACCCTGGGCCGACACTCAATGGCGCGGGCTTTCCCGGACGAGAAGGTCTCACAGGTTCACGGCCAACCGCGCACGGTCGTCGATGCTGCAAGCGGCACGGATCTGGTCTATTTCCCGATGTATCATCCGGCAGCAGCCCTCCACCAGCCAAGCTTGCGGAGCGTGGTCGAGGCCGATTTCGTGTTGCTCAGACAGGTGCTCAATGGGGAGCTGGAACCGGAGTCCTACTCGCCGCCGCCGGACGTGGAGCAGTTGTCACTGTTCTAGCGACCGCTGATGGCTGGTTGTCCTCACATCTAATGATAGCGTCTGCGGATGTTGGGCACCAGATACTCTGAGAAAGCGCGCTCGACATCGTAGGCGGGCTGCCAGGCCCAGTCGCGACGAGCTGCGCTGTCGTCGAGGTCCGCGGGCCACGTGTCCACGATCTGCTGGCGCTTGAGGTCAGGCTCGAACGTGATCTGGGCGTCAGGCAGATAGCTCAGGACCAGTTCGCGGAACTCGGCAGCCGATAGGCTGAAGCTGGTGACGTTGTAGACCGGTCGGCTGAGCGAGGCCTGTGGAGCCTTAGCTAGGTCGATCAAGGCCTTCACCGCGTCCGGCATCGCCATAAAGGGGATGCGCACGTCCTCGCGCACAAAACAGGCGTAGGGTTTTCCCTGCGCTGCAGCGTGCAGCATCTCGGGCCCATAGTCGCTGGTCCCCCCACTGGGTAGCGTAAAGGCGCTGATCAGCCCCGGGAAGCGAACGCTGCGAAAGTCCAGGCTGGTGGGGCGATCGACGGCGAGTTGCCGGTAGTGGCGGCTGAAGTAGATCCCCAGCATCTCACAGTAGAGCTTGTTGCAGCCGTACATCGTGGTCGGGTAGTTCCACTCCCACTCGCGCACCCTGGCGTAGGTCTCCTTGGTCTGCAGATCCGGCATGCCGAAGACCGCGATCGAGCTGGGAAAGAGAAAGCGCACCGGCTCGCCACGCCACTCTGATTGCTGTGCGGCGAGGTGGAGCATCGCCAGGGTTCCCTCAACGTTGACGCGGTGTGCGGCATCGGGCGAGAACTCCGCCCGGGTGGAAAGTAGGGCCGCCAAATGGTAGATCTCCGCGATCTCATACTCGCTCACCAGCCGATCCAGCAGACTGCTGTCGAGGATGCTGCCTTGCAGGTGATGGACCTTGTCCATCAGGTCAGACGGTAAGGGGCTCAGATCCAGCGTCACGATTTGTCGGGCCGCGTGGCCCTCACCTGTTGAACACTCCTCGATCAAGCAGTGTGTCAGCGCCTGTCCGACCTCTCCCGCAGCGCCGGTGATCAGCGTGGCCTTTGCGCGCATCATGCCTCCTCTTGATTTCCGATGTCCCCGTGTTATACTGAAAGTGTAGATTTGACAAGCGAATAGCGATAGGGTTAAGGCGTGCCCCTCCGGCAGAGCTGTCCGGAGTGGGCCCTAAGGTGAGGAAGTCCGGTGTAAGTCCGGCGCTGTCCCGCAACGGTGACCTCTGATCAACAGAGGAGAGCCCGATACTCCGCCTTGACCTGTGCTGGCTGCCCTTCGCGGAAAGGAGGTGGCACACGACAAGGTCTTTTGTCGGTGTACCTTCCCCTTTTGCTGGGGAAGGTTTTTTGTTTCTGGGGATGTTCATCTTCGCATTGAGGAGTCGAGCTATGAAGAAGTTTACCCTGTTCGTGATAGTGTCGCTGGTTGTGATGGCGTTGCCGCTGCCTGTCTTTGCTGCTGCCTACGCACAGAATGAGACCGCCCTCGCCTGGCTGCGCCAGTCGCAGGAGGCTGATGGCGGGTTCTCTACGGGTTTTGCGGAAGGATCGGATTT
>JAXGUU010000221.1:0-7090 GCA_040774145.1 Anaerolineae bacterium | reverse complement strand
CGGGAATGTCACACGGATTGCACCGCTCCGACGACGGGGGCAGCACGTGGCTGGCCCTCCACGCCCCCGGCGATCGTGCCTATCCCCACCCGACGGACCCCGATGTCGTCTATGCGCTGCTGGGCGGCGACGATGGCGGGCTGTGGCGCTCAGGGGACCGTGGCCTGAGCTGGACGCCCATCGTTACCGGCCTCACCGACACGGACCTCACGACCTTGGCCTTCCACCCCACGAACCCGCTGACGATGGTCGTCGGCTCCGCCAACGGCAACCTCTTCATCTCGGCCAACGGCGGCGACGCCTGGTCCCTCGTCGCCCAGCCCATCGATTCTGTCCAGACGCTGGCCTTCAATCCCCGCGGCGACCACGAGGTGTGGGTGTCCAACGCCTGCTTCAGCGGCGCCCCCGGGACGCTGCGGAGTACCGACAGCGCCTACACCGCGTGGGCCCCCGCAGGAGATCCGGTCGGCGCGGCACCCATGCCCACCATCGCCTTCCCGCCGGCGGCCTGGGACAGCACCACCTACTCGCACACCCTCTTCGTCAACGGCTGCTGGGGAGACGCCTACCGCAGCGACGATGGTGGCGCTGCCTGGTCGCCTTACGGCCCTCAGACCGGTGAATGGGCCCTGGCCCTCCACCCAACCGATGACAACATCGCCTACCGTTCCAGTGCCTCCGAAGGGGTGATCGCGACCTCGGACGGCGGCACGACCTGGCAACTCGCCAACGACGGCCTGACCGCCGTGGTTCCCCGCCAACTCGAGGTCGTCCCGGGCCGACCCGGCACGCTCTATGCCATCACCGAGCGCGAGGACGGCATCTACAAAGGCACCCGCGGGGGCGAGGTCTGGCAGTTCCTCACCCTGGCGGGCGACTGGGGCATCAACTCCGTGCTGGTCGATCCGGTCACAACCACCCGCGTCTACGCGGCAAAGGGCGACCCGCAGGATCGCGTCCTGGTGCACATCAGCGAGGACGACGGCGCCACGTGGCCCGTCACAGCGGAGATTCCGGTGACCGAGACGCCGGGCTGCCCCAACTTCGCCAACGCCCTTGCGGCCCATGCCTCGCAACCCGGTGTCGTACTGCTCGGGATGGAGCACTTCTGCTTCGGCATGCCCGGCGTCCACACCGGTGACCTCTACTACAGCATCGACGCCGGCCTGAGTTGGACGACGGCAACCGTGGCTGCGATGGACACGATCAGCCCGGTGACCTCCATCGCCCATGACGCACTCACGCCGACAATCGCCTATGCGTCGACCGGCATATGGGAGTTCGGCAGCGGGCTCCTCCGCAGCGTGGACGGAGGACGGATCTGGGAACGGATGGCGGCGGGCATCCCCGAGCTGGACTTCGTCCATGAGCTGGCCGTGGAGCCGAGTTCGCCCTACCGTCTCATCGCCCTGACCGACTCCGCAGGTCTCTGGCTCTCCGCCGACCACGGACTGACCTGGGCACAGGCCGGGAGCCCGCTTGCTGAGGGCTTCCACATTGAAGCGATCCGCTTCAGCGATGGCGACCCGGCATGGCTCTACGCCGCCGTCTCGGAATCCCCGTGGGGCCCGGGGCTCTATCGCTCCCGCGATGGCGCCGCATCGTGGGAGCGCGCGCCGGGCGCACTGAGCAGCGCCCCGATCTACGCCTTGGCAACTGAGCGCCTCGACGACCGCCTCTTCCTCTACGCGGGCACCACCGGTGGCGTGGTGTCGGGGGGAGCGCAGTCGGCGCTCACCCGCGACGTCGCGCTGATCAGCGCCGGCGTCTACCGCCACACACAGGCGACCTGGCGGGTCTATCTGCCTCTGACCCTGCGCTAACATGATCCCGAGGGGGGGCGGTCCGTCCACACGACGGTGCCAAACCGCCCTCCCCCCGCACGGCCTCCGCCACCACCTCGCCCGCGGCGAGACCTTTGGGGTTTACTTGTCTAGCAGGCGCCTACTCGACGAAAAAACCCCAAAGGTCTTCTCCGGCAGCAGATGGCCCTATCGGCCCACTTGTCGGGGGGGCGCAGGCGGCTATAGTTGTGGAGTGTCACATCGACTCTCTCGACCTCTTCTCTACGCGAAAGGAGCCAGCCTATGTCAACCTGTTACGTGCACCGACGCACCAAGCTTGCATATGTCACCCAGGACATGGTCGCGACCGCCATGGGCCGCGAGCCCGCCGACCTGATCATCCGCAATGCACGCCTCGTTAACGTGAACACCGCCCAGGTCCAGGACGGGGTCGACGTCGCCGTGCGCCACGGCCTGATCGCCCTCGTCGGCAGCGCCGACCACATCCCCGTGACCGAGTCGACGCAGATCGTCGACGCTGGAGGGCGCTACCTGCTCCCCGGCTTCATCGACACCCACGATCACGTGGAAAGCAGTATGGTCGACATCCGCAACTTCGCCGCGGCGGTGATGCCCCACGGCACCACCACCATCGCCTGCGACAACCACGAGCTGACCAACGTCTTCGGCGTGAAGGCCGTGCAGCTCTTTCACGACGCCGCCGAGGGCCTGCCTCTCAAGGTGCTCGTGGCGATGCCCGTCTGCGTGCCCTCGATCCCCGGCTTCGAGGATGCGGGCGCGACGATTACCGCCGATGACGTCACCACCGCCTATGAGCAGGGCTGGGCCGCGCTCCAGGGCGAGCAGATGAACTTCCCCGGGCTGATCTACGGCGATCCGGGCGTGCACGCTATCACGCGGGCCTCACTCGAGGCCGGCAAGGTGCTCACCGGGCACTACGCCAGCCTGGCGCTCGACGAGGGGCTCAATGCCTTCGTCGCCGCCGGCATCACCGGCGATCACGAGGGCACCACCGCCGAGGGCGCGCTGCGCCGCGTGCAGCTCGGCTGCTATAGCCAGATGCGCTACGGCTCGGCGTGGCTCGATATGCCCAACCTGGTCAAGGCCGTCACCGAGAACCCCGGCATCGACACCCGCTTCTTCGCGCTCGTCACCGACGACGTGACGCCCGCCACCGTGGTCAATCAGGGCCACCTCGACCGCGTAGTCCGCGAGGCGATCCGCCAGGGCCTGTCGCCGATCCGGGCCGTGCAGATGGTCACGCTCAACGCCGCGCAGCTCCTGGAGCGCTCCCGCGAGATCGGCACGGTCTCGCCGGGTCGCGCCGCCGACCTGCTCATCGTGAGCGACCTCGTGGCGATGACGATCGACCAGGTCTACTGCGACGGCGTGCTCGTCGCCGAGAACGGCGAGCTTGTCGTCGACATCGCGCCCTACGATTACCCCGATTGGGCGGTCGCCTCGGTGCACCTCGATCCCTTGACCGCCGATGACTTCGCGGTCTCCGTCGGCTCCGCAGCGCCCGTGGCGGTGCGCGCCATGCGCGTGGTACCCGGGATGGTCCACACGGAGGAGGTCGAGATCGCGATGACGCCCACCGCTGGCCTGCTCAAGGCCGATCCGGCCCGTGACCTGATGAAGGCCGCGGTCTTCTACCGCCACGCCGCCGAGACCGGCAGTGACGGCACCCCGACCCTCGGCACGCGCACGGTCGGCTTTGTCACCGGCCTGCACTTCGACCCCGGCGCCGCCTTCGCCTCGACCGTCTCCCACGACTGCCACAACCTGCTCGTGGTGGGCTCCGACGAGGCCGCGATGGCCCGCGCCGCCAACGCCGTGATCGCGATGAACGGTGGGATGTCGGTCGTCGTGGGCGGCGAGGTTGCCGCCGAGCTGCCGCTCCCCGTGGGCGGGCTGATGGCGCTCGACAGCGCCGCCGCCGTCGCCAAGCGCGTGGAGGCCATCGAGTCGGGCCTCAAGGCCGCCGGCTGTCCTCACGACGCAGCGGAGATGACGATGAGCCTCCTGGGCCTGATCGTGCTGGAGACGCTCCATCTCTCCAACCGCGGCCTCGTCGCGCTGCGACCCGGGCAGCCGCCTGAGTTCGTCGACCTGATCGTCTAGGTTCGGCAACGAAAAAGGGCTTTGGGCGCTCGGAGCGCCCAAAGCCCTTCGGATAACGGTGTAACGTCGCTACCAGCGGAGGACCGCCGCCAGGGATCCACCATTGGGCACGTCCTCCGGCGCGACGGCAAAGACCTCGCCCCCGGTCAGCAGCGTGCGGATCGCCGCCAGGTCGAGGAGGTCCTCGTCGCCGGACTCGCGTTCGCTATGCTCCGACACACCCAACACATCGGGATCGAAGGTGCCCCACGCCTGAACATCGACGGCGACGATGAGTGAGGCGACCCGACCCTGATGCGCCGCGATCACGGCCTCGGCCACGTCCGACGTCGCGCGATCAACCGCCGCAAGCTCGCCATACTGCGCCGCCGCCTCCGCCTGTGCCCGTGCGAAGATCGGCTCCACCAGGGGCCACGCCTTGCTGTGCAGCGCCTCCGCCCTCATCTCCTCGGGATTGCCCGCGACACCCTTGTCGACGATCGTCGACAGCCCGCTCGCCTCACGGAAGAGCGGCATCAGGTAGTCCACGCCCGCGAGCACGATCGGCGCCCGCACATCCCTGAAGGCCGCCGGCAGCGCCTCGGCCACCTTACGGAACCAGCGCAGGATCTGGCCCTTGGCCTCATCATTCATGTCGTGGCCGAAGAAGGCGCCGGCCCGTCCCTGGCCTGGCGCGCCGGCGCCGGTGCTCGAATGGTACTGCAGGTGCTTCTCGAAGCTGATCGTCTCGGCGAGGCTCGGCGGCATCCCCTCGAGATCGATCTCGTCGACCGAGTGGCGCGTCCCCTCCAACAGGCGGACCTCCGACTGGCTCAGGGCCAGCACGTAGAAGTGACCGTCGTTGGCGAAGTAGCGCAGCAGTGGCTTCAGGTGAAACCGGTTGGAGATGACCACCAGCTCCTCGAAGCGCAGCGGCAGCCGATAGGCATAGGAGAACTCAGGGGTCAGGAAAAGCGCCAACCCGTCGCTCTGCTGGCGCCAGAACCCAGGGTCATCCAGAAGTCGCTGCGCCGGCTTCAACAGCGCCAACACATCGGGCCGCCGCATGCCCTTGTCGAGCAGACGTCTCTCGGCCTCGCTGACGAGGTTCTTAAAGCGGATGGGGTCCTGCTCCGTCTCGCGTCCGGCCCGATGCGTAGGCAGGTAGAACGAGAGGTGCTGTCCCGGCCCCCTGTCGAGCAATCCTTCGAGATGGTCTATGGCGAAGATGTCCATCGAAAACCCCCTTAGGTGACTAAGCCGCCGTGGATCGGCGGCGGACGAAACAGCTTCGGGACGGCGACCGTGCGCCATCTGCTCCTAGTCTACCTGATCGGGGGCATGAATCAACTGCAATGCACGCAAGCGAGGAAACAAAAAGGCGGAGAGGGTGGGATTCGAACCCACGGTAGTCTTGCGACTACAACGGTTTTCGAGACCGCCCCATTCGGCCGCTCTGGCACCTCTCCAATTGCGCGCATTATACCACAACTGCGCCGCCGCGCGAGCCACTCACCTCAACGCGTCGCGCCACCATCCAGCGCCACGACATCCCGCCTCAACCGGCGGCAAACATCGCTCGGCAAGGCACCACCGCCGGTCCTACCGCGTCACTAGCGGCACGTAAACCTCCGCCTGCCCCAGCGGGCAGGCCACCATGCCGGTCTGCGCGACCAGCGACAATCCTTCCTGACTCGTGTCGTCGGCCAAGAGCCGAACCTCATAGACGCGCCCGCATACCGCGCCGAAGTCCAGCGCCACCGGCGAAGGAGTGTAGTCGTAGCCGGGTGGGTTGGACACATCCGTCTGGAAAGCGTAGATCGGGCTACCGTTGGCGTAAAGCGTAAAACGCATCAGCCGGGCGCCCGCACCGTCGTTGATGTTGATCGTAAAGGGATCCACGTGGAGGCGGCACTGGCTGGGTGCCGCGATGTAGCAGCCGCCGTTGCTCGGGCTGGCGAAGCCCGTGGCAGCCGCATCTGCCTCCTCTCGCGTCAACCATGCCGACGCGAAGACAACGAGGCCGACGATGACCAAACCCACCAGCACCGGTCCCCCTCTGTGCTTCATCGCCCCTCCTCACGCGGCCCAGAGACCGCGCGCCCATAGCAGAACCGTCTAGGCTGCCGAGGGATCCTCCTCCCACAACCCGAAGACGTTGCCCTCCGGGTCGCGGAACTGTGCGAACCATCCCATCCCTGGGACCGGCATCTTGGGAACGACCATTGTGCCGCCGAGCGACTCCAGCTTCGCCAGACTCTCATCAACCGATGGAGTGCTAATGTAGGTCACGAAGCGGTGCTCCTCGTGCTCGCGCTGCATCAGCGCACCGTGCAGGTCGTCCTCGTTGTCGCTCACCATCACGGAGTTGTAGCCCTCGAATCCTTCCACGGGCGCGATCTTCCACCCAAACAACGCCTCGTAGAATGCCTGCGCCCGCGCCACGTCGTCCGCGGGAATCTCAACGTGCACGAATGTGCGGCTCATCTCTTCCACCCCCCTTTTCATCCGGATGCCGCCGCTCACCTCACGCCGGACATGCGCGACGCAAGCCCGGTTTCGGCGTTCGCCACATCCTGTCGAACCCGGCAGATCACGGCAGGGCCATGCCGATCCGCATTTTGATGGTACAATGCACCTACGTCTGTGCATCAACCTGAAGATATAACGCGAACGATGCTAGCGCCTATGCGATATCGTGGCCACGCCGCACCCGATGCAACCCGCCGCCGGCTGACGACGGCCCTCGCCGCCCTTGTCGTCTGTGCCCTGGCCCTCCTGGCGCGGCCCTCGAGCGTCGCCGCGCAGGCGGCGATCCACCCTGAGCGCCCGAGCGCCCTCGACCCTAACGCGATCTTCGGGCAGGGGATCGACGGCACCTACCTCTGTCCGAAACACCTGGTCCGGCGCATGCCGCACCGGTGCCCGCCCTATGGCCCGGGCACCCGCCAGGTGCGCCATGCCTATCTCAGCGCCCGGCTGCCCGATCCCCTGCCGGCGCTCGCCACCGACCCCCTGCCCACACCGGAGGGCAGCGTCACCCGCTACCTCTACGGACAGATCGTGAACTATCCGGCGCCCACCTATCGCCACCCGGCAGAGGCCGAAGCCGGGCTCGATCCCGTCCGCGTCTTCCGCTCCAACATCAACTGGGCCAGCGTGATGGTTCACCCCCACATGCG
>JAXGUU010000220.1:0-7105 GCA_040774145.1 Anaerolineae bacterium | reverse complement strand
GTGCTACCCTTCGGCGATGCTGATGGCGCGATCAAGCTCCTGAAGAAGATGGGCAAGGGCACCCCGATGGGCCGGCTCCTGGGCATGGGCGCCGCCGAAGTTGCCAAAGCCTTCGGTAACCCACGCAGCCCCACGGTGAAGGGTCAGGCGATGCCCGCCTATGAGCCCCGCGCCGTCAAGGGCATCGGCGTCACCTACGCCACGTCGACGATGGGCGCCGATCACACCTCCGGCTATACCATCGCCCCCGAGATCCTGAGTGTGGGCGGCGCGTCCGACCCGCTCAAGGCCGAGAAGGCCAAGGCGGACCTGAGCCGCGCCTTCCAGAAGACGACGGCCCTCATCGACTCCAGCGGGCACTGCCTCTTCATCGCCTTCGCCATCCTCGACATCCCCAGCGGCTTTGAGGGGATGGTGGAGGAGATCAACGCCGTCCTGGGAACAGATATGACCGGTGACGAGATGGTCGAGCTAGGCGGCGAGATCCTGCGCCGCGAGCGCGCCTTCAACGAGGCTGCCGGCCTGACCAAGGCCGATGACCGGCTGCCGGAGTTCATGTATCACGAGGCCCTGCCGCCGCACAACGTCGTCGTGGAGCTCTCGGACGACGTCTATGACGCCGTCTACGGCGAGCTGTAGCACCTAGCCCTCACAGCACGCCGGGGAACTCAATCCCCGGCGTGCTGCCTTGTACATCGATTCTGGTATCATAGGGACGATCGGACCTGAGCTTACACTTACAGTGGAGACGCGGATGAATGTAACGGTCAAACTCTTTGCGATGCTGAATCGCTATGCGCCCGACCGGCAGAAAGCGGGCGAACCCTTCGATGTTGCGCTCCCTAAGGGCAGCACGATCGACGACCTCGTCGCACACCTCGGCATCCCCGAACGTGAGGTGAAGGTCGCCTTCGTGGACGGTCGCGCGCGCGCCGGGGTCTTTCGGCTCACCCCCGACGCTGAGGTCGGGATCTTTCCACCGGTAGGAGGCGGCTAATGCAGATCGACGTTCGACTTTATGGTCCCCTCGCCCGCTACGGCGGCAGTGACCGCAATATCCATGCTCAGGTCACGGTGGACCTCGAAGCGGGTCGGACCTTGGCCGATTTGCTGAACTCGCTCGACCTGCCGACGGAGGAGCGAGGCATCACCTTCATCAATGGCGATCTGAGCGCCATGCCGGGGTTGCAGCCCGACCTGGACCACGAGCTCCACGACGGGGACCGGGTCGCGCTCTTCCACACCAAGAGTATGTGGCCCTTCCAGTACCGCCACGATGTGGCCTCCATCGAGGAGTTCAAGGGAGCGCTCGCGTCCCGAGAGGATGGTGGCTTGCAATCGCGGTATGACAGCAAGGACTGATCCGGCCCCCAACGCATCCCGTGGGACTGGGGCAGTGACGCACCCAAGTTGAAACCCTGTCCCGTCAGGAGATCTGCTCAACCACGCCAATGACGCCTGAGACGTTCTTCGAAGGACAGGAGCTAGCATGGCAGCTCTTTGACGAGATCTGGCGTGCAATCACCGCCATCGGAGACGCCCAGGTGCACGTCACCAAGAGCCAGATCGCGTTCCGGCGGCAGAAGGCCTTCGCCTGGGTCTGGATGCCGGGAAGGTATCTCCGGGGTGATGTCGCGCCCCTGGTCCTCACCATAGGTCTCTGCCGCCGGGATGCCTCGCCGCGGTGGAAGGAGATCGTCGAGCCCGTGCCCGGGCGCTATACACACCATCTGGAGCTGACCACGATCGCCGAGATCGATCACGAAGTCCGCAGTTGGTTGCACGAGGCCTGGGAGTTCGCCGGTTAGCGGCATTTCCCGGCGGCGGCTAAGTGTGATAGCCCTGCCCGATAGCCATACCTAGCGGCAAGCCCCTCCAGCGTCCGCCGAATATCATAGCCATCAATCGCAAGATGAATAATTTCAAACTTGCACTTGACATATTTTACATAGAGCTTTAGAATGGGTAGGTCTTTGACCAAAGCACGCAACCGGCATGCCGGCATCTCAACCACGATGCAGCCGGCATACATGGGCGACCCGGAGAGAGCTCGCTATGAAAAGCTGGATTCAGAGGAATCGGGTGTTCAGGGCCTACAAGACGCTTCTCGGCATCATCGGCGCCGAGGCACCGACGATGGTCACGTTGACCTTCGTCACGGCCTTCAGCCTGGGCCTTATGAAGTTGCTGAGCCTGGTGGTCAACCAGCGCATCTTCGACGACGGACTCGCGCTCGCAGCGGGGGAGATCGTCTTCGGGCGCTACCTGCCTTTCCTCATCGCCTTCGTCCTCCTGGCCCTCCTGCCACCGATCCTCGAGCAGGTCTATATCTACGGCTTTGTCGAGCCCCGCGCCCTCTTGATCCTGCGCACCGCGTTCAAGCGCCGGATGCTCGGGAAGCTGGCGCGTATGAAGTACGAGCATCTCGAGAGCGAGAGCTCGATGGAGGTCATCGACAAGGCCTATCACCGGGCGGAGAACTCGGCCCGACATCTCTTCCCGATGTATGTCACCTTCTTCATCTCCAACCTCACCGGCAGCGCGGGCATCCTCGTCTATATGGGCTTGGTCAAGTGGTGGCTACCCTTGACGATCCTGGTGCCGGCGATCCTGGAGATCCGGTACGCCTCCAAGCACAATACCAACATCTACCTCGAGCTGGAGAGCTACTGGAAGCGCGAGCGACAGTATGGGATCCTCGGCGGCTATCTGCGCTCGCGCGATCATCTCAAGGAGATGAAGCTCTTCGGCGCGGCCGATGACCTCATTGAGATCTACCGGCAGCGCCTCAACGCCCGCAACCGGGAATATGAAGGCTACTACTTCAAGCACCTGAAGCGCCACTTCGTCGGTGGGAACATCACCAAGGTCGCCAAGCTCATCAATGTCCTGCTCGTCCTCTATCTCTTTGTGGACAACCAGATCACCATCGGGCTCTTCATCACGCTGTCATCTACCATCCTAACGAGCCTCTTCGAAGCCATCTCCTGGGGCGTCGGCATCTACCGGTGGAGCGGGTATCACATCAACTTCTTCGACTTCTACGAGCGGTATCTCGACTTGTCGGAGGAGACCGAGAGCGGCTCCGATACGCTTCCCGAGGCTTTCGACATCGAGTTCCGGGACGTCTGGTTCCGCTATCCGGGTACCGACCGGGATGTCCTCAGGGGGCTGAGCTTCCGGGTGGAGAACGGCGAGAAGCTCTCGATCGTCGGTGAGAACGGCGAGGGCAAGACCACGATGATCAAGCTGTTGCTGCGCCTCTTCGAGCCCGACCGGGGCGAGATCCTGGTGGGCGGGCGCCCCCTCAACGGCTACTCACGCGAGGCGCTCACGGCGCTCTTTGGCCCGGTCTTTCAGGACTTCAACCGCTA
Source organism: Anaerolineae bacterium (assembly GCA_040774145.1). Classification (GTDB taxonomy): domain Bacteria; phylum Chloroflexota; class Anaerolineae; order B4-G1; family SLSP01; genus PWVB01. The sequence continues at coordinate 3,731 of JAXGUU010000220.1, read as the reverse complement.
CGCGATCACGCTACGCGAGAACATCGGCGTGGGGTTTGTCGACCAACTGCACGATGACGAGCGCATCGCCTATGCAGCCCGCAAGGGCAAGGTCGACGCATTCGCCGGAGATCTACCCGACGGTTACGACACGGTGCTCGGTCGCGAATTTGACGGCGGCGTGGATATCTCGGGCGGGCAGTGGCAGCGCATCGCCATCGCCCGGGCCTTTATGGGGGACAAACCGGTGCTTCTGCTCGACGAGCCCACCAGCCAGCTTGACCCCATTGCGGAGAGCCAGCTCTATCGGGAGTTCGCCGAGATGGCCAACGGCAAGACCGCCATCTTCATCACCCACCGCCTCGCCTCAACCATGATCACCGACCGCATCTTGGTCATCCAGAACGGCACCGTGACCCAAGAAGGCACCCACGCGCAGCTGATGGCATCCGGCGGGCTCTACGCCGAGATGTTCGAGGCCCAGCGGCACTGGTACCGTCAGCCGGCGCAAGGATGGAACGGAGCGGCCCATGCAGGATAGGACGACGCCCCTGGAAGTCGAGCTGGAGAAAGAGGGCAAGAGCAGCCTGCGCAACCTGGCGCGTATGTTCATCTACGTGGTCAGCTCCGCCAAGGCGATGTGTGCCATCTTCCTCTCGCTCCTGATCCTCCTCAGCTTGCTGCGACCGGCGCTCGCCTACCTATGGGGACGCTACATCGACCTGGCGAACGACTATCTCCCCGGCGGGCAGATCCTTCCGATGGTCCTCATCGTGGTGGCTTACTACCTGATCGGTTTCCTGACCGATCTCATCCACCGCTACACCCACGCTTATGAGGACATCGAGCGGCTCGACAAAGTGCAGATGAACCGCCTGCAGGAGCGGCTGAACACGCGCATCTACGCCAAGATCGCGCGGCTCTCTCCCGAGGCCATGGAAGTGCCGAAGATCAACGACACGATCAAGCAGGTCTTCGATTACACGCAGAACGGCTGGGACGGGATGAACCGCGAGATCATGGTCAACGGCTACATGATCATCGCCAAAGCCGTCAGCGTCGTGAGCATCGCGCTCTCGCTGTGGCTCTTCCACCCGCTGCTGACGCTGATCGTCCTCATCGTGCCGATCCCCACCCTCTACACGACCTACATCGGCAACAAACTCAAGTTCAAGCTGATCAAGGCGAACTCGAAGCTGGTGCGGGAGTTCACCTACTATCAGGACCTGATGCTCGGGCCCACGGCGAAGGAGATCAAGGCGCTCGGACTGCACGACTTCTTCTTTGAGAAGTGGCGCACCCTCTGCGACCGCTACACCGTCGAGGAGAAGCGGACGCAGGTGCGCAGCGCGCTGTTGAGCACCCTCTCCACGGCGATCGCAACGCTTGCGTCGGTGGGCGCCAACGTCTTTGCCATTCTCCTGATGACGGGCGGGCGCATCTCGATCGGCGCGCTCGGCGCCGTGATCAGCCTGATCGGCACCCTGATCGCGGATACGTCGGCGCTCTTCACCGCCGTCGCCACCTTCATCGCCAAGAAGAACGAGGCCACCGCCTTCTTCGACCTGATGGACCTGCGGGAGCAGGCGACCGAGGGCGTGGTCACACATGGGATCGACCGGATCACAGCACGTGACCTGCGGTACCGTTATCCGCTCACGGACCGCTACGTGCTCGACGGCGTGACCCTCACCATTGACAGGGGCGAGAAGGTCGCCTTTGTCGGCGAAAACGGCGCGGGCAAAACGACCTTCGTCAAGTTGATCAGCGGCATGCTCGAGCCCTCGGACGGCGACCTTCAGGTCAACGGCCTTCCCGTGGAGAGAGTACAGATCGACGCGCGCTACGACGGGATGTCGGCGGTCTTCCAGAATCCCGCGCAGTACACCACGTTCACCATCGCCGACAACGTCTGGCTGGGGGATCCCAAGCGACCCCGCACCGAGGAGGGCATCGAGGCGGCCCTGGCGGCAGCAGGCTATCAGAACGGGTCATCGGACGCGCTGTTGGGGAAGGACATCGGCGGCACCGACCTGTCGGGCGGGCAGTGGCAGAAGCTCGCCATCGCCAGAGCCTACTATCGCGATCGCGACTTCATCATGCTCGACGAGCCGACGTCCAACCTGGACCCGCTGGCCGAGGCTGATATCTTCCGGCGCTACATTGAGATGGCGCGGGAGCGCACGGTCATCATGGTAACCCACCGCATCAGCATCGCTGCGCTCTGTGACCGCATCGTGGTCTTCGCCGGGGGCCGGGTCGTCGAGGAGGGAAACCACGAGGAGCTGATGGCTGCCGGCGGCGAGTACGCTCGCCTCCACACCGAGCAATCGCAGTGGTATGACCGCTGAGCTTGTGACTGAAGATTCGCAGAAGGCCCACCGCCTAGCTACGTTGGCGGAAGGAACCTGCAGAGGACGTTAGCGGACCGTCCCCTGCTCAAGCATTTCAACAACGGACCGCACGATTTCGCAGAGGCTTTGCATCTCGAGGCTCCCGACCTGAGATACCATGAGCTGTGCATGTCCGGTGAATAACTTGCCCGGACGGGCGTAGCTGATGACACGCAGGCCGCCCTCGAGGAAGTCGTGTGGCGTCAGCTCAACGGCCCGAGGATCACCATAGGGGTTGCTCGTGATCTGGCACAAGACCTAATCACCTCTCTCAGCATCAGCCAAGACAAGGGCCGGTCTCAGCTTGGCACTCGAAAGATCCGAGAATGGAAAACGGACGAGGACTACGGCTCCGACTGAAGGTATGACCATGCAGCCTCTTCCTCTTCGCGATCCCAGTCCTTCGCCAGAGCGGGTTCGCTCAACAGAGCGTCGGTCATCGTAGAAAGCGGTGCTTCCTCGAGTATCGTCACAAGCGCACGGCGCGCATATGGCAGATTCAGAGGCTCAAGTAGCTCCACCCTGCCCCGTTCATCGATTAGCGCCTCTACAGTCCGAACCATGCGATCCTCCTTCACCATCACGCAGCTCTAACTCCATTATAGCCTGCCTACCTTCCGAGACAAGGCACTGTGCGATCGCACAATAGCGACCGCGTTAGCGATGTCGTCCTCTCTGCGGATCTGGGCACCTGAGCGAGCCTTTCGTCGGTCAGCTTGCGTTGCGGTATCTGGTGCCAACCGGACGGGTAGACTATAATGAGCCGGGCGTGAGAAAGGAGTCCGGCTTGACCAGAAATTGGAAGCAGACGCTCAGGGTGGTCTGGATTGCGCAGCTGTTGGCCATCATGGGATTCTCAGCCACCAACCCCATCTACCCGTACTTCATCCAGTCGCTGGGCGTGGAACAGGAGATGGTCGCGCGGTGGAGCGGTTTCGTGATCTCGGCTTCCGCGCTGAGCATGGGCGTCATGGGGCCGATTTGGGGCGCGCTGGGCGACCGCCACGGCCGCAAGATCATGGTGATGCGCGCGATGTTCGGTGGCGCTATCATCATCGGCCTGATGGGCTTCTCGCAAAATGTCTGGCAGCTCTTCATCCTGCGCTTTATCCAGGGGGCACTGACCGGCACGGTCATCGCAGCCACGGCGCTGGTCGCCGGCGTCACCCCCAAAGAGCGGCTGGGCGAGACCCTGGGCAAGCTGCAACTCGCCATCTTTATGGGGCAGGCCTTCGGCCCGACCACGGGCGGCTTCGTCGCCGATATGCTGGGCTACCGGGCGACCTTCTGGATGACCTCCGTCTACCTGCTGGTAGCAGGCGTACTGATCCTGACCAAGGTCAAGGAGAACTTCGTGCC
>JAXGUU010000219.1:0-7154 GCA_040774145.1 Anaerolineae bacterium | reverse complement strand
TACTCGTCGCGGCAGCCGCCCTTCCTCATCAAGAAGCCCATCCGGGACATCGATCGCGACTGGCCAAGGTTTCGGTACCGCCTCGGGCCGATCGTCGCGGCGGACCATCGCCGTACCAAGGCTCAGCGTGCGGCGCTGGGCGAATTAGGCGTCTTGGGCGGCAATGTGCCGACGCCGGGGTTCCACATCTGGTCGGAGTGGTTCGAAGGCGGTATTGAGGCGCCGAGCTACTTGCTGGTTGACCGCCCGGCCCTGCTCGACGAGATCTTCGAACTGCACCACGATCGCCTGCTGCGCGAGCTCGACTACGCGTTGGAGGCGGGGTTCGACTTCATTCTCACGGGCGGCTCGGGATCGATCACGCTGGGGTTGCCGAAGCTCTGGCGCACTTACGCACTCCCGACGTTGCAGGTGCTGTGCGAGCGCTGCCGGGCGGCGGGTGTCCCGACGATGGTCCACTCCTGCGGCAAGCAGCGGGCGATGGTCGAGGCCTGCGCGCGTGAGACGGAGCTCAACTGCATCAATCCGTTGGAGATCCCGCCGATGGGCGATATCACGTTGGCGGAAGCCAAGCGCATCGTCGCGGGCACGCAACTCTCGCTGATGGGCAATCTGCACACGACCGACGTGATGCTCAGGGGCACGCCCGACCAAGTGCGGGAGGCCTCGTGCAAGGCGATCGATGATGCGGCGGCGGGTGGTGGGTTCATTCTATCCACAGGGGATCAGTGCGGGTGGGCCACGCCGGACGAGAACATCCTCGCGATGGTGGAGACGGCAGAGACGTACGGGAGATATGGTTGAAGCTGCACCACCCTGCGAGGGCCGCTGAGGCCCTCGCAGGGTGGTCTGCTGTTATGCTTGCTGACGGCGATCCGGGTCGTCCTTGTGCAGGTCAACGATCGGGTCGACCGGGTCGAGCTCAGGGAGGGTTGCCTTGGCTTTCCTCGCTCCGGCGACCATCGGGTCGTAGACATCCTCAAGGCCAAGGGCCGTCAACGTCTCGCGCGTGGGCCAGCCGGTCGACACATCCCAGCCCCGCAAGCGCAGGTACTCGTCCATCACCGGGTCGAACTGCGCCCGGTCAAGCGCCATCCGTTCGTTGATCTCGGGGTTGAGCCAGTTCTCCTCATACTCGAAGGCCGGCAGCACACGTTCGTCCATCGCCCGATCGCGTCCGAAGTGGCGCACGGTGATCGCTCGTTCCAGGTTGAGCACTCGCTCAGCTGCACGGCTGAACTCCGCAGGGTCCCAATCGATACCGGTGCCTGCGGCGAAGAGGTGTGCCTCAGTCTCCGGTCCCTCGATGTCGCCGACCTTGACGAAGTGATCGTCCGTGTGGCGGCTGTAGATGAGGGGGAAGACCTGGTCGTCCGTGGAGAGGCAGTCCTTGATCACCGAGCGCACGCCGTGGAACGCAGCGGGCAGCGCCTTGCCCTCGTAGCCGCTCCAGGGATCGAGCGTGTCGGCCCGCCCGTAGACGCGCTCCCCGATGGCGCGCATGTGATCCCACGTCATAGGATGGTCGCCACGTCCCATAAAGCCCCAGGGCCCGCGGTGCATCACGTTCTGTACATAGCCGTGGGTGCTGCTGGCGGGATCGCGGGTATCCATCGCCCAGTGGAGGGCGCTGACGATCCAGAAGGGATAGACAATGTGGTTGGTGAAGCAGGCGTGCCCATCCCAGTGCCCTGCGTAGCCCCAGCCGGTGTAGTAGCGACGCATGATCTCCGCGCCCAGATCGAGCTGTTGTGCCGCGCGCCATCCGCCCTCGGCTAAGGCGTCGCCGATGCCCCGGCGATAGGCCATGCTGTCGAGCAGGGTCACCCAGAAATCATTGGAGTTCCAGTCCATCGGCACGCCCTCGATCTCATCGATCAGCCCCTGGGCCTGACTGCTGCGCAGCCACGGCACAATACCGACGAGGATGTCCCAATGGTTCAGGCCCAGGCGGTTGGCGTGCATATTGATCTCCAGCGTGCCGTGGATGCCCAGATCCCACTCGTAGAGCGTCCCGCGTCCACCGCCGAAGAGGCCACTCACGCAGCCGATGACACCGGACCACTTCTGGTCAAAGTGGCGACCCTGGGCATTGCGGATCTCGGTGCGACACGGCGTCACGCAGTACTGCGTGCAGGGGACCAGACGTGCTGTGCCGCCTCCCTCGCGGGCAAGCTCCTCGTTGATCCGCGCCATGCGCTCCTTCATGCCACGCAGGTTCTGCACAGCCTTGACGACATCGCCGAAGATCGTCTTCAAGCGCTCAGGGTGGGCGATAGCGACCTCACCTGTTCCGATGACCGTGATCGCCTTCAGCTTCTTGTGGCCCATCACGGCGCCGAAGCCACCCTGGCCTGCCACCGACGTGCTTCCGGTGTGGATGGTGGCAATGCGCGAGAGCTTCTCGCCGGCGACACCGATGGTGAGGGTCTTGGCGCCTCGTCCATCCTCATCCTCGATCATCTCCTGGGTGACCAGAGCATCCTGGCCCCAGAGGCCGTCCGCCGGGAGCAGACTGACGCGGTCATCCTGGATCAACACCCGTACAGGGGTCTCACTGGCGCCGGTGATCACGACGGCGTCGTAGCCGGCACGCTTGAGTTCGTGGCCCCAACTCGCACCGATATTGGCGCGGGTGAACCAGGTGTAGGGATCGCCCTGGGGGCCGAAGGTGCAGATCGCGGTGCGGCCCGAGTAGGGGGATCGTGCACCGGTCAGAGCGCCCGGCACGATCATCAGGGGATTACGGGCGTCGAAGCAGTCGACGGGCTCGGGATACTCATCCCAGAGGATCTTGGCGGCGATGCCGCGGGCGCCGATGTAATCCGGAATGTAGGGCTCGGTCGGCTCGGCCCAGATGCGACCGTCGGATAGGTCGATACGGAGGATGCGGTTGCGCCAGGCATAGGTGGGGGCAAACTGCTGCAGGGTGACGGTTCTACTGACCACGATGCGAATCTCCTTTGTCTCTGGTGTCTAGTTCCATGTAGTATTCGGGCTCCGGCGGGAGGTCACCGATTTGCTCCCGGACCTGCTCCCGTACAACGTGGAAGCCCATGCAGCCGTACGTTCGGCGTCCTCGCGTGTGAGGTGGGGCGGGCAATAGAAGCGCCACGTCGCCGGCGGCAGCGTGGCATAGAAGTCGCCGAGCGCCCTGCCATCATCAGGCGCGATGAGCCGTAGGATCACCCTGCGACCATCCTTGAGGATCGCCATCACAGGTGAGAAACGATGCTGATGTTCGGCTTGCATTGACCTCCCTGAGTCCTTCTAGCCTCTGCGGGACACGGATGCCCCATAGTGTCGGATGAGCGGTGTCACTTTGCGCTAGGAGGGGGCTCGGCGGCGCTACGGCATGCGCGGCTTGGCGAGGATCTCGCGGATCTCGAGCTCGTGAAAGGTGCGAGGATAGGCCGGTTTGCAGATGATGGCCGTGTCGGCACCGCCGCCCGTGCCCGCCACACTGATCACCTCACCGGCCATGTCCAGGAGGCCGGCATCTGCCGCCATCAGGAGGCACTCGACGGCGACCTTCATCCCCTGTGAGAAGCGGTAGAGGGTCTCGCGGATGATCTCCTCGGGCGTGCGCCCACCGTGTTTCTCGGTGAAGGCCGCGCCGACGCCGTCACCCAGGGCGTGGATGCCGGTGTGGACGATGACGCCGAGATCGATGAGGGCGGCTCTCTCCTCTGGGGTCATCGGCCAGCCCAGGCTCTCGAAGCTGTGACAGAGCGTGACGGCGATCACCTGGATGCCCAAGGGTGCCAGAAGGGCGTGGGCCTGGCCGGCTGTAGCGCCGTGGGACGAGGCGACGACGACCTGACGAATGCCCAGCCGGTCTGCGCGTGCCTTAACGGCCTGCAGCGTGGCCTCGGTATTATGCTCTCCAGCCTGCTCAAACAACAGCGTCCCGATCTCCATACTTCCGCTCCTGTTTCTGGTAGCTGACCCGACTCGCGTTGAGATCTGTCGGGCGATGCGACGACCTGTAGCTGCTCCCGGCTATCCCTGGCTTCTAACGGAGGCCTCGAACAACGTCGAGTCCTCATGGGCGCGCAGCGCGTAACGCTTGAGACCGGCCGGCACGAAGAGCGCATCTCCCTGCCGGAGCGCCTCGCTGCCGCCTTCCCACACCAGATCCACGCGACCCTTGGTCATCAGCACGATGGCCGGACGGTTGTCGGGCGTGACTCTATGCTCGGTACCCGCCGCCAACGACCAGCGCCGGATCTCGAACTCGTCAGCAGGGGTCTCGTAGACCGTGCATGCGTCGCCGACCGTGGTGCCGGTCAGCGGTGTCGGTTTCTGCGGTGTGGCGTCGATGATCTCCAGCAGTGTGCCGGCATCCTTGAACTTCGGGGTCAGGCCCACGCGAACGACGTTGTCTGAGTTGGCCATACACTCGATGATGTTGCCCTTGAGGTAAGCGTGCGGGACCCCTGCCTCCACATAGAGGGCCTCACCCGGCGCCAGGTGGACGAGGTTGAGGAGGAAGAGGGTCAGCAACCCCACATCGTCACTACCATAGCGGATCCTGAGGTTCAGGAAGAGCTCCTCGTCCTCTCCCAGATCGGCGGACTGTGCTGAAAGGCGCTTCGCCAGGGTATCGACGGCGGAGGTGAGGGCGCCCGGCTCTGTGTTGGCGCGGGTGATGAGGGCCGAGACGAGCTCGCGAGCGAGAACTGTTGCCTCCTGAAGGGTCTCCGGCACGGCGTTTACCACACGTTCCGCAAGTTCCTGCCCGACGAAGTCGGCCATCTCGGGATAGCGACTCAGGGTCACCGCAAGCTCGGTGAAGGGCTTGATGCCCATCAGTGCCGTCAGCCCATCGAGGGCGATGGCGATCTCAGGCTTGTGGTTAGCATCCGGGTAGTGATCGGGGTCCTTAGCATGAAGGGCCGCGGCCTGAGCCTTGTTGGGGTGTGCCTGAATCGAGAGGGCCTCACCCGCTGAGAGCACCTTGAGCAGAAAGGGCAGCTCCCCGAAGCGAGCCAGCACGACCGGGCCCAACGCGGCTTCAGCGTGGTCGGCCACCCAGGCATCCAGGGCAACGGTTGGCCCATCGGGCAGCTCGATCATCGAAGGGGCCTTAGGATGGGTTCCGAGCCACAATTCGGCGTAGGGGAGGTCGGGCTCGGGGGATAGGCCGAGTAGCTTGGGAATGAACGCAGCGGTGTTTCGCGTTCCCCAGGCGTAGGTCTGGATCTGATTTCGCATTCGGTAGGGCCGATGCTGTGTGTCGTCGGTCTCCGTCATACTGGCGCTCCTTACTTAGGTAGCTCTCGGGTGGTTGTGAATCGCGACGGATCGATTACAATCATGAATAGAACATAGGTTCGATCCGTATCCGGATGGCCTTGAGATGCGGGCCCCGGCCCTGCGGAAATCTGTGGATAAGGGAGGTCATCGTCTATGGCACGGCAATCCGGTCTCTCTGAGTTGTGGGCAAAGGTACACGCGCTTTATGTTGTGATGGTGTTGGCTATGAGCCGACGTCGCCGGCCAGAGGGCTTTGACGGGTGGCTCCTGGCGCGGGCGACCGTGACGCTGCCGTCCGCTCGTCGCTTCTGGATCGTCGATACAGGGCGTAGTCGAGCACGGCGCGCTGCTCTTCCACGGGCATCCTGCTCACTATGCCCCATAGTTCTCGGAGGGTGAGGCTGGAGGGAGGTGGTTCCTCGACCGGCAGTTCGCCCCGTGCGATCCGCCCCACCTCTTCGAACCTCATCGCAAAGGCGACCGCGATGGCGCGGATAATCGTGTCGGTGGGGGGGAGTTCGTTGCGCTGGCGACCGCTGATCGTATCGTTGCCCACGCCACCGGCGCGCTCGACCTGCCGCACCGAGCGAAAGCCCCGGCGCGTCATCTCCGTCTCGAACCATGCCCAGAAACCCGCCTCTCCCACGTCGCTGATTCTCCCCCTGTGTCACGCGTTGCGTCCATAGGATACACCCGCCGGGACCTTTGGACAAGGCGTGATGGCTGCGATAGGGTTGCCGGCGCCATGTGATCAGGTATAGTGAGCGTAGATGCAGCTGTGACGAAGGACATGTTCGGAGAGGTCGATGGTAAATCAGGTGCTCTTCTACATTTCCGCATCGGCGGATCTCGATACTGAGCGCGAGGTTCTGGGGCGGGCGGTCACAGAGGTGCCGGTCGATCTCGGATGGCGCGTCGTTCAGTCTCCGCCGGGTAACGGGCCGGTCGATCTCGAGGCTGTGAAGACGGCAGGCGTGCACGTGCTTCTGATGGGCATGGACATCCGGGCACCGATCGGTCTGGAGTGGCAGGTGGCCTTCCGTGCCGGGCGTCGCCCAACAGCCTTTCTGAAGGCCGATACCCTACGCACCCCGGCGGGGCAGGATTTTGTACGGTTGGTCGGCAGGGAGCAGCGTTGGAGGCGCTATGGCGATGGGGCTGACCTGCGGCGCCAAGTCCTGATGCTCCTGGCAGACCATCTCCTCGATCACGCTGCGGCCTACGTGCTGACCCCGGATGAGATCGGGGCCTTGGTGGCGTGGCGCGATGAGTTGACTGAGAGCAGCGACGTAGTCGACGAGGAGACGCGTGGTGGCGCGGGCGACAGCAGCGTGCTCCTGTCGCGCCAGCGGCTGGCCACGGAGGGTGGGGTGGTGATCGGTGAAGGCTGACCTGTCGCCTGCCGACAAGGAGGGCCGGTCGCTGTGAACCTGTGGGGCGCTTCCGTCGTTGGGCTCCTGGTCATAGCGGTGGGCTGTGTCGCTCGGGCCCCCGAGCCGACGGCGACGCCTCGACCTGTGCCAACCCCCACGCCCTTGGCGGCGGTGGGGCCGGGGCCTGCGGATCGTGATCTGCGCTGGGCCGGCGTCGACAGTTGGGTTTACCAACTGACGGGCTACAAGGACGGCAGGCTCGACCAACTCGCCGCCTCAGCCAATGATCTCGTGGTCATGGACCTGACGCGTGACGGAGTCGACGGCTACTTCACGCGTGAGGAGGTCCAGACCCTGCAGGCGACGGGGAAGATCGTGCTGGCCTACTTCGAGATCGGGGCGATCGAGACGTACCGGCCCGAGTGGTCGCAGGTGCCGGAAGACCTCCTGCTGGGCGAGGTCTCCGGGTGGCCTGACGAGCACTATGTTGCCTATTGGGATGAGCGGTGGTGGTCAGTGGTC
>JAXGUU010000218.1:0-7193 GCA_040774145.1 Anaerolineae bacterium | reverse complement strand
CCGACGCCCTCACCGAGCTCTCGCTGGCCTGTGATCGCGAGTTCGCGATCCCTTCCTAGCCGAACCGGCCCGTGATGTATTCCTCTGTGCGGTTGTCCTGCGGCGTCGTAAAGATCTGCTGTCCGTCGCCCCATTCGACCAGCTCGCCCTGCAGGAAGAAGGCCGCCCAGTCGGCGATGCGGGCCGCCTGCTGGACGCTGTGGGGCACGATCACGATCGTGTAGGTCTTCTTCAGCTCCTGGAGCGTCTGCTCGACCTTGAAGGTGGAGATGGGATCGAGACCCGACGTGGGCTCATCCAGCATGATGACCTCGGGCTGTAGCGCCAGCGAGCGCGCAAGGCAGAGCCGCTGCTGCTGTCCCCCGGAGAGCGCATAGGCGCTGTCCGAGAGACGATCGGACACCTCATCCCAGAGCGCCGCCTGTTGCAGGCTCCGTTCCACCGCCGCATCGAGCTCACTGCGATCCGTGACCCCCGCCAGTCTGAGGCCGTAGACAATGTTCTCGTAGATGGACATCGGCAGGGGAACCGGCTGGGCGAAGACAATGCCCACGCGGCGTCGGAGCCGGATGACATCGAGATCCGGATCCAGGATGTCCTCCCCGTCGAGCAGGATGCGACCGCGCTGTGACGCGACGTCGGCCTGATCGTTGAGCCGGTTGAGCGTCCTCAGCAGCGTGCTCTTGCCGCCGCCCGACGGTCCGAAGAGCACGTTGACCTGGTGGGTGTAGATATCCATCGTGATCCCCATCAGGCTCTCTGTGCCGTCCGAGTAGTTGACGATCAAATCCTCGATGTGAATCTTGACCTCAGGTCTCGACATAGCTTCCCCTCCCCGTGCCCGGCGCGGCTACCAGACGCGCTGCTTGCGGTAGTGGCGACGGATGAAGGTCGCGACCAGGTTGAGCGATAGGACGAAGGCGAGCAAGACCAGGGCCGTCCCATACTGGATCCGGATGGGCATACCCGGCACCTGTGTGCTGATGACGTAGAGGTGATAGGGTAGGGCCATCGTCTGATCGAAGATGGAGCTGGGGAGCCGAGGCAGGAAGAAGGTCGCGGCGGTGAAGAGGATCGGCGCCGTTTCGCCCGCCGCGCGCTCGATGCCGAGAATGATGCCGGTGATGATGCCGGGGAGGGCCTGAGGGATGACCACGCGCCGCACGGTCTGCCAGCGGGTGCCGCCGAGGCTGGTGCTGACCAGGCGGAACGACTGCGGCACGGCACGCAGCGCCTCTTCGGAGGTGCTGATGATCACCGGCAGCGTCATGATGCCGAGGGTCAGCGACCCCGCGAGGATGGAGGTGCCGAAGTTGAGGAAGATGACGAAGAGCCCGAGGCCGAAGAGACCGAAGACCACCGAGGGGATCCCCGCCAGGTTGATGATGGCGATGCGGATGGCACGGGTCGTGTTGTTGTCGGGGGCGTACTCGGAGAGGTAGATCGCGCCGCCCACGCCGATCGGCACGGCGACGATGGCGGTGCCCAGGGTCAGCCACAGGGTGCCGACGATGGCGGGCATGACGCCTCCGGCTTTCATGCCATCGCGGGGCATCTCGGTCAGGAAGGACCAGGAGATCGCGCCGATGCCCTCCACGACGATGTAGCCGACGATGTAGAAGATCGGCAGGATCACCACGATAGCCGCCAGGATGATCAGGCCAAAGGCAATACGCTGGGAGAGTTGTCTGCTCATTGCTAACTCAGCATCCTCTCCGAGCGCTTGGAGCTCTGGAAGACAACGGAGGCCGCTGCGAGGTTGACCACAAAGGTGATGACGAAGAGGGTCAGGCCGACGGCAAAGAGGACGTGGTAGTGGGTACTGCCACGGGCGACCTCACCCATCTCGGCGGCGATGGTGGCCGTCATCGTGCGCACGGGATGGAAGATGTCGAGGGGGCTGGTGGGGATGCGCGGTGCGTTGCCGGTGACCATCATCACGGTCATCGTCTCGCCAATGGCGCGCCCAACGCCCAGCATCAGCGCCATCAGGACCCCCGACTTGCCGGCGGGCAGCACGATCTTGGCAATCATCTGCCAGCGCGTCATACCCAGGGCGAGTCCCGCGTCGCGATAGGTCCGTGGCACCGTGTCAAGGACATCCTCAACCACGCTGACGACGGTCGGCAACGCCATCCAGGCCAGCAAGACCATACCGGTGAAGGCGGTGAGCCCGGTGGGGATGTTGAGGGCCGTGCGGAAGAACGGGGCGATGACGATCATACCCATGAAGCCGATAACGACGGAGGGGATCCCGGCCAAGACCTCCACGAGCGGCTTGAGGATCTCGCGGGCCCACTCGGGGATGATCTCGGCGATGAAGATCGCGGTCGCCACACCCAAGGGCAGGGCGATGATCGCCGCGCCGAGGGTGATGATGAGTGAGCCGGCGATCAGCGGTACCAGGCCATAGTAGGCCTCGATGGGATACCATCGGGCCGCCAGCAGCTCGGGTAGTGGAATCTCAACGAAGGCCGGAACGCCCTCACGAATGAGGAAGAGGAAGATCATCACTACCAGTACGATGGCGCTGATGCCGGTGGTTTGGATCGCCCGCTCGATCAGCGTTTCCGCGAGGCTGCGTCTCATCTTCTTCGGCCGAGCGCCCGAGGGAGGGGCAGCTTGTCGTTCCGAAACGTGCGGTCTGTCCGTCATCGGTTACTCCTGAATGGGCACGAAGCCCAACTCAAGCACGATGGCCTGTGCTTCAGCCTGCAGAATCCAATCAAGGTAGGCCTTGACCTCGCCGGTGGGTTCGCCGGCTGTGTACATATAGAGGTCGCGCGCGATGGGGTAATGGCCATCGTTGACGGTCTCGACGCTGGGTTGCCAGAAAGGACCGGCGTCGGTCAGCCCGATGGCGAGGGTCTTCATATAGTCGGCCACATAGCCCAGGCCTTCGTAGCCGATCGTGTTCGGGTTCTGGCGGACCTCCGCGCCGATGCCCTCCGAGGAGGGCAGCAGCAGCGTGTCGGTCGAGAAGAGTGTGCGATCATCCGAGCGTCCCAGGCGGATGACGGCCTCCAGGAAGTAGACGTGGGTGCCGGAGTTGGTCTCACGTGAGAGCCTAACGATCGGTCGGTCCTCGCCGCCGATCTCCTGCCAGTTATTGATCTTGCCGCTGTAGATGTCCGAGACCTGCTGGAGTGTGAGGTGGTCAATGGGGTTATCGGGATGCACCACAACCGCGATGGCGTCGCGGGCCACGACAAACTCTACCGGGTCGATACCGTTAGCGTGCGCAGCTTCAGTCTCCTCGGGCTTGATGGCCCGCGAGGCGCCGGCGAGGTCCACCGTTCCGTTGATCAGGGCGGCAATCCCCGTCCCCGAGCCGCCGCCGGTCACGGCGATGCTGACGTCGGGGCGGACGTCCTGATAGCGCTCGGCCCATGCCAATGCAAGGTTGACCAGGGTGTCGGAGCCCTTATTCTCGATCACCCTGCCCGTGCCGGGCGCCGGTGCGGTGTCGGTCGTCGACCGGCAGCCGGTCGTCACGATCAGCAGGGCCGCTAGCAGCGCGGCAAGCGTCAGGCGTCGTTTCAATATGCTCACGGGAGTTCATTCTACACTAGTCCGCAGCGACCGCAAGCATGCGTTTGAGGGCTGGTAGCCCCGTCTCGGGGCGTCGGACGCGGTCGCCAGGCTGCCGGCGCCCGGTGCCTTCGCTGAAAGCCCATGTGACCTGCCGGTAAGTCCTATGCGGTAGCTGTGCATTGACACCCCACCGACGTCATTTATACTCTGCCTTGTGATGAGCCACGCGAGAGGGTCCGCCAAGGATGGTACGGATGCAGGCTGAGGAACGTCCGAAGTTGGAGGTGCACAACCTCGACTTCTACTACGGTAGCTTTCAGGCGTTGTTCGATATCAGTCTTGCCGTCTACGAGAAGGAGATCACGGCCTTTATCGGCCCCTCCGGCTGCGGCAAGTCGACGGTCCTTCGCTGTCTGAACCGCATGAATGACGAGATCCCCGACACACGGCACGAGGGCGTGATTCTGCTTGACGGTGAGGATATCCATGCCCTGGGTGTGGATGTGGTTGAGCTGCGTCAACGGATCGGATTGGTCTTCCAGAAACCCAACCCCTTTCCACAATCGATCTTCAACAACGTCGCGATGGGGCCGCGTTCGTTGGGGCTTGCCCGTGGTGGGGCTCTCAAGGAGCTTGTGGAGACCTATCTCAGGCGTGTCGGGTTGTGGGATGAGATCGACGGTGATATGTCGATCCCCGCACTCAGCCTGGGGTTGGGTCAGCAGCAGCGACTCTGTATCGCACGGACGCTCGCGGTCGCGCCGGAGATCATTCTGATGGATGAGCCGTGTTCGGCGCTTGATCCGATCGCCACGTTGCGGGTCGAGGCGTTGATGCGCGAGCTGCGCGAGGAGTACACGATCATCATCGTCACCCACAACATGCAACAGGCCGCGCGCGTGTCGGACCGTACCGCGTTTTTCTGGCTGGGCGAATTGGTCGAGTACGCACCGACCACGAAGCTGTTCACCAATCCCGATGAGGAGCGGACGGAGGCCTACATCACCGGGCGCGTGGGATGAGGTCGTCCCATCTCCGCGGTTGCTGAACGTAGGCAGACGCGACGGATGGGTGGACGCAGCAACGCGGAGGGTCCCGGCGTTTCCTGAAAGCGAAGACGCCCTATCGAGGCGTCTTCTTTGGCATCATAGCCCTGGGATGGACGAATATGGTTGACCTACTGAAGCTACTGTTGATCTTGGGGTTGATGGTCTTCCTTCTGGCCAAGAAGTGGGATCTGGGCCTGGTGTTGCTGGTCAATACGATGGTCGTTGCGCTGCTTTTCGGTTATCCTCTACCGGAGTGGGTGCGCTCGGTCGCTGGGGGGCTCGTGGCGGCGGATACCGTGAGCCTCGTCGGGGCTGTCTTTCTGGTCTTGGTGCTCGCGGAGCTGATGCGCCGCACGCGTGCCTCCGATGAGATGGTGGCCTCACTGCAGGCTCTCGTACCCGACAGCCGCGTCACGCTGGCGCTGATGCCGCTGATGATCGGTCTGTTGCCGATGATCGGCGGGGCGATGTTCTCGGCACCGATGGTGAACGAGGTCGGCGCGCGGCTCGACGTGAGCCCTGACCGCAAGACCTTCATCAACTACTGGTTTCGTCACGCGATGGAGTATGTCTTTCCGCTCTATTCCTCGCTTCTGATGATGGCGGCCCTGCTGGGCGTATCCGTCTTCGAGTTTGTGCGGCTTTCCTGGCCCCTGACCTTCGCTGCGCTCGCGAGCGGCGTGCTGTGGGGGCTGCTGGGCATCGAGAGATCAGCCGAGGAGGCCGGGCCATCGGTGAGGATCGAGGGTGCGTGGCGGATGCTGCTGCGGAGCACGTGGCCCCTGGTGCTGGTGGTGCTCGCCGTGGTCGGGCTGAAGTTGCCCATGGTGGTCAGCCTGATCGGTGTGATTGTGCTCTTCGCGCTGGTCAAGCGTGTGGGCTCGGATCAGTGGCTGAACGTGATCCGGCGCAGTTTCCCCTTGGGGACCTTCTCGGCGCTCTTCGGCGTGATGATCTTCAAGCACGTGATGGAGGACGCCGGTGCCGTGAACCAGATACCGCAGGCCCTCAGTTCCCTGGGGATGCCGCCGATGTTGGTGGCGTTTGTCGTGCCGTTGATTGCCGGGCTGCTGACAGGGACGGCGGCGGCAACGCTGGCGCTCAGTGTCCCCCTGGTCTCACCTCTATTGGTCGGGGGTCCGCTCGACGAGATGACGGCGGGCTTGTGGCTTTTCGTGGCAGGCTTCAGTGGGGTACTGCTGTCGCCGCTGCACCTCTGCCTAGCCTTGACGAAGGAGTATTTCGAGGCCGGCTGGGGGCCGATCTACCGGCGGATTGTGCCGTCGGTCGGATTGGTGGCCTTGGCGGCTATCGGCCTGCTGTTTCTGCGCTGACATGTGAAAACCGGGGGCTGTCCCAGCGCCCCCGGTTTCCAGAAGGAGGAGAATTCTCTATGCGGCCCCAATTCGTCTCTACTATATGCGCTCTTGCCTGGCAGTACTTGACGTGAATCTGACGGTATTCTTACGAGCGTGCTGTGCCCACGCCCGCGCGTGGGCGGGACGCAGGATGCGATGACGGCGCTACAGGCCAACGCACTCCTGTTGCTGGCTGCAGCCATCTGGGGCTTCGCCTTCGTGGCGCAGCGCCTGGGTATGGCTCACGTCGGCCCCTTTACGTTCAACGCGATTCGCTTCGGGTTGGGGTCGCTTGCGCTGCTTCCGCTCCTCTGGGCTACGCGCCAACGGCGGGACCATCGCCCGAGCCGCAGACGGCAGGGGTGGGGTGCGTTGGCGGTGGGCACGGCGCTCTTTGCCGCCGCATCGGCCCAGCAGATCGGCATCGTGACCACAACCGCAGGCAAGGCCGGCTTCATCACGGGGCTCTACGTCGTGCTGGTGCCGCTGCTGGCCCTGGTATGGGGCGAGCGTGCCACGTGGCTCACGTGGGCGGGCGCGTTGTTGGCTGCGGTAGGCCTCTACTACCTCAGCGTGACGGAGGATCTCGTGCTGGCGGTCGGCGACGCGTGGGTGCTCCTGAGTGCGTTTCTCTGGGCCGTGCAGATCCAGTTGATCGCCTATCTGACCCGGTCCATCGATCCGCTCCCGCTTGCCGCGGCGGAGTTCGCGGTCTGCTCTGTGCTGAGCTGGATCGTGGCCCTGATCTTTGAGCCGATCACGTGGGCCGGCATCCGGGGTGGGTTAGGTCCCATTCTCTATGGCGGCTTGATGTCGGTGGGGATCGCCTTCACGCTGCAGGTCGTGGCCCAGCGTCACGCGCGGCCCACACCGGCGGCGATCATCATGAGCCTCGAGTCGGCCTTCGCGGCCTTGGGAGGATGGCTGCTGTTGGACGAGCAGCTCGGCGCGCGAGGGGCGGTGGGGGCGGTGTTGATGATGGCGGGTATGGTGTTGGCTCAGATCCGCCCGAAGCAGGTATTGTCGGAGCTCGCAGACCTTAAGCTCTAGTGCCGGCCCATGGTCTCGAGCCGACTATCAAGGCAGGGGCTCCGCCTCGGACTGCAGCAGGCGCGGGGCCATCGCCTTGATCGCGATGGCTCCCAAAGACGCGGTGATGACGACGGCCAGCACGGCGATCGCCAGGATGGTCTCGCCTGAGGCGATGCCCATCGCCAGCGGAATCCCCCCAATCGCTGCTTGGACGGTGGCT
>JAXGUU010000217.1:0-7225 GCA_040774145.1 Anaerolineae bacterium | reverse complement strand
GACGGTCGCCGTCACCGGCCCCGGCGCGCCCCAGTCGGTGCAGTCGCCCCAGCCGACGAGACCCGGGTCGCTGGTCTCGACCTTGACGAAGGTCCAGGGCCGGAAGCCGCCGTCGACGATGAAGGTCTTGATGGCGGTGATCTTCAACATAGTTTCCAGTTTCCCGTTGTCAGTTTCCGTTTTTCGGCGTAGGGCGGAGTGCCACTCCGCCGGTTCGCCGCGGACTGAGGAGGTCCGCCGTTGAGGCGCGCTCCCCCCGTTGTGTTTCCCCCCAACTGGGGGGGGGGAAAGCAGATCTTTAGTCGAAGTAGCTGTCCCCGCCCCAGAGCAGCGACTTGGCGACCTCATCGTTGAGCTCGACGCCGATGCCCGGGCGCTCGGAGAGGTGCATGGTGCCGTTGCGGATGAAGGGCTTGTCGCCCTCGCAGAGGTCGTTCCACCAGGGGATCTCGCGCCCATGGAACTCCAACACGAAGAAGTTGGGCACCGCGGCGCAGACGTGGCACGCCGCCATCATGCCCAGCGGTGAGCTGACGTTGTGGGGAGCGAAGGGCACGTAGAAGGCGTCGGCGATGTCGGCGATGCGCTTAGCCTCCAGCATCCCGCCGACCTTGCTGAGGTCGGGCATAATGACGTCGACGGCCCGGCGCTGGAGCAGCTCCAGGAACTCGAAGCGCGTGTATTGGTTCTCGCCGCTGCAGATGACGGTGCTGGTGGAGGCCTTCACCTGGGCCAAGGCGTCGACGTTCTCCGCCGGGACGGGCTCCTCCAACCACATCAGCCGCAGGTCCTCGACCGCCTTCGCCAGGGTGATCGCCGACGGCAGGTCGAACTGCCCGTGGCAGTCGATCGCCAGGTCGACGTCGAAGCCGATGGCCTCGCGGCCGGCGCGGATGAGGTCGATGATGTGGTTCATCTCCCGCGCGCCGACGGTCCAGTTCCAGGGATCGAGCTTGCCGACCCCGGTGTGGTCGACGTCGAACTTGACCGCACTGTAGCCCTCCTGCTCGACGACCTCGGCGGCCTTGTCGGCGTAGGCCTCGGGGGTCTCCTCATCGCCGGCGTGTAGGTCGGCGTAGAGCCGGATCGTGTCGCGGAACTTGCCGCCGAGGAGCTTGTAGGCGGGCACGCCGAGCGCCTTGCCGGTGATATCGATCAGAGCGTTCTCGATGCCGGTGATGGCGAAGATGATCGGCGCGCTGCTCGTGCCGCCGTACCGGCCCCGGCGCCGCAGCATCTCGTAGATCGGCCCGGGGTTGGTGGGATCCTTGCCGATCAGTGCCGGCTTGAGCGCCTCGATCGCCGCCTTGACGGCGAAACCCGAGGCGGCTGAGGCTGAGTTACACTCGCCCGTGCCGACGAGGCCCTCGTCGGTGTAGACGCGGACGAAAGTCCAGACGCAGCCGCCGCTGTGGGGCTCGTCGCGACCGATGATGCTGGCTTGGATGTCGGTGATCTTCATAGGTGGTGGCCTCCTTGATGTACGTGCTCCCCAGTCTAGCCCGCCCCGCCGGATCGGCAACTCCGTCTCCCCCTTCCGGGTTGCTTCGTCTACTCGCCGGCAACCCGGAAGGTTCTGCACTCCCACGGCTCGCCGTCAGGCCACCTTCCGGGTTGCTCAGTAGCGTGCCTGCAGGCGAGGGGGCCTGCGCTCAGCAACCCGGAAGGGATGGGCGCTGGCACAGCCCGCGAGCACGACTATACTGGCAGATGTCAAAGTCCCACACCATCAGGAGGATGCGCGATGAAAGAACCCCACGTTGTCGATGGATCGCCGTTTCCCAGGGCGCAGCGCCGGCTCCCCACGCGGCAAGTGCACCTGGACTTCCACACCTCCGAGCATATCCCGGGCATCGGAGCCGACTTCTCCAAGGCGCAGTGGCAGGCGGCGCTCAAGGAGGGCCACCTCAACGCCATCAACATCTTCGCCAAGGGACACCACGGCTGGAGCTATTACCCGACCGAGATCGGATCGATCCACCCGCATCTGGACTTCGACCTGCTCGGCGCCCAGATTGAGGGCTGCCACGAGATCGGGGTCGAGTGTCCCATCTACTACACGGTGGGTTGGTCGGTCCACGACGCCGAGACGCACCCCGAGTGGTGTGCGCGTCGCAAGGACGGCGGCTTCATCTGGAAGGGCGATCCGGCGGCCGCACCCGACGACGCCTATCCCCCCGGCAACTGGAAGCTGCTCTGCCCGAGCGGCGAGTACCACGAGCATATGAAGGCGCAGGTCGCCGAGATCTGCGAGCGCTATGACGTGGACGGCTTCTGGTTCGATATCTACCAGGTACAGCACGGTTGCTGGTGCGAGCGCTGCCGGGCGAGTATGGCGGCCCAGGGCGTGGATATGGAGGACGACGAGGCCGTGGTGGCGCACTTCGCCGGTGTCTACAAGGCGCACATGGCCGAGCTGCGCGCCGTCATCGCCGAGCATCACCCGCAGGCGACAGTCTTCTTCAACGGCACGACGGCCTTCGGACGCGGCAATCAGCGCTACGGCACGCATATCTACAACACGCACCAGGACCTGGAGGATCTGCCCACCGGCTGGGGCGGCTACGACAAGTTCCCGTTGCGCTCAAAGTACTACCTGGGCGAGGGCTACCAGATCTGCGCGATGAGCGGCAAGTTCCATACGTCGTGGGGCGAGTTCGGCGGCTTCAAGCACCCCGACGCGATCACCTACGAGGCTGCCTCGATGATCGCCTTCGGATCGGCCTGCAACTTCGGCGACCAACTCCATCCCACGGGCCTGATGGACATGCAGACCTACGGCAACATCGGCGCGGCGATGGCCTACGTCGAGGAGATCGAAGCCTACGGTCCCGGCGGCGTGCCGGTCTCGGATCTGGGCCTCTGGTATACCGGCAACACCCAGGCCGACAGCGGCGTGAGCAAGATGCTGCTGGAGCGCCAGCGCGACTTCGTGGTCGCCCGTGCCGACAACCTGGCGGGGCTGCAGACCGTCATCATCCCCAGCGAACCCTGTCTGACGCCCGACCACGTGACAGCACTCGAGGCCTTCGTCGCCGAGGGTGGGTCGCTCGTGGTGCTCGGTGCAGGGGCCCTGGCCCGGGACGGCAGCGGCTTCGTGCTCGATGTGGGCGCCGACTACGTGGGCCCGGGGCGCTATGACGTCGATTACACCGTCGTCGACCCGGCGCTGGGCGCGGGGCTGACGAGCTCCCCGGTGCTCAACTACCACCCCACGCTGCGCACACGCCCGCACGCGGGGACGCAGGTGCTCGCGTATGTCCACGAGCCCTACTTCAGCCGCACCTACGCGCACTTCTGCTCGCACCTCAACACGCCCTTCCGACCCGAGCGTGCCGAACACCCGGCGCTGCTGCAGAAGGGGCGCGTGATCTACTCGCCGAGCCCGCTCGACCTGATGTACGAGGCGCGCGCGGCCCGCCCGCACCGCGACCTCTTTGAGCGAGCGCTCTGGCGCGTCTACACGGCGCCGATGCTGCAGGTGGCGCTCCCGAGTGCCGGGCGCGTCAGCTTGCTCTACCAGGACGATCCGGGTCGCTATGTGGCGCACCTGCTCTACGCCACGCCCCACTACCGCGGCGGGCTGGAGCTGATCGAGGACCTGGTGCCGCTCTACGATGTCCCGGTGGCGCTGCGCGTGCCGGAGACGGTCAAGCGCGCCACGCTGATTCCCGACGGCGTCGAGCTCCCGATGGAGCAGGAGGGCGACGCCGTGCGGGTGACGGTGCCTAAGTTCCGCATGCACTGCGCGGTGGTGTTCGAGGTGTAGGGGCCTCGCGAAGGGAATCCCTTGCGAAACACGAGGAGGCCTGTATGGGTGATGCCAGACCCAATATCCTGTTCATCATGACTGACGACCATGCGTCGCACGCGATGAGCTGCTACGGCAGCCGCATCAACGAGACGCCACATCTCGACCGGATCGCTGAAGGTGGGATGCGCTTCGACAACTGCTTCTGCACCAACTCGATCTGCACGCCGAGTCGCGCGGCGATCCTCACCGGCACCTACAACCACGTCAACCAGGTGACGACGCTCGACACGCCGATGGACAACCGGCTGCTCACCTTCCCCAAGCTGCTGCAGGCGGCGGGCTACCAGACCGCCATCTTCGGCAAGTGGCACCTGGGCACGGGGCCCGACCACTGCCCCACGGGTTTCGACGACTGGGCCGTGCTGCCGGGGCAGGGGCGCTACCATAACCCCGAGTTCATCTTCAAGGGGCCCGACGGCGGTACCTGGCAAACGGTACCCGGCTACGCGACCGACCTGATCACCGACATGAGCCTCGACTGGCTCCAAGGGCGCGATCCCGACCGGCCCTTCTGCCTGCTCTGCCATCACAAGGCGCCGCACCGCCCCTGGTACCCCGATGAGAAGCACGCGGCGATGTACCTCAATGAGGATATGCCCGAGCCCGAGACGCTCTATGACGTCTACGCCAATCGCGCCTCTGCGGCGGCGGCGGCGGAGATGCGCGTGGGGCCCCACATGACCAGCACCGACCTCAAATGCGAGGTGCCTGCGGAGCTGCCCGAGATGGAGCTGCGCAAGTGGGCTTATCAGCGCTACATCAAGGACTACCTGCGCGTGGTGGCGAGCGTGGACGACAACGTAGGACGGATGCTCGACGCTCTCCGGGATGCCGGGCTGGAGGAGAACACGATCGTCATCTACACCTCCGACCAGGGCTTCTTCCTCGGCGACCATGGCTGGTACGACAAGCGCTTCATGTACGAGGAGTCGCTGCGCATGCCCTTCATCGTGCGCTACCCGCGCGAGGTCGCGCCGGGGTCGGTCAATGACGACATCGTGCTCAACGTCGACTTTCCGGCGCTCTTCCTCGACCTGGCGGGCGTCGAGATCCCCGAGAGCTTCCAGGGCCGCAGCTTCAGACCGCTCCTGGAGGGCACGACGCCTGACGACTGGCGGGAGGGTCTGTACTACCGCTACTGGATGCACAAGGCACACCACAACGTCTACGCCCACTACGGCATTCGCACGCGGCGCTATAAGCTGATCTACTACTATGCCGATGCCCTGGGGCAGGCAGGTGCCATCGATGAGAGCTACGAGCCCGAGTGGGAGCTCTTCGACCTGGAGACGGACCCGTATGAGTTACGCAATGTTTACGACGATCCGGCCTACGCCGCGATCCGCGCGCTGCTGACCGACGAGCTGCACCGGCTGCAGGCGGAGGTGGGGGACGCGCGATACGAGAAGGACCGGATGTAGGAGTCGCGTGTGTGGCTTGGCCAGATCCCGACACGCTGTATACTTGTGCTGCTTCTCATAGGCTGGAGAGGGAGGTGTCTATGCTTAAGGGTCTTTACATTGACAACTACAAGAGCTTGGTGAACTTCAGTATTGGCCTTGGTGGGGCCAATCTCCTGCTGGGTCCGAACGGCTCTGGAAAGACTTCTGTCTTTGAGGCCCTGCGTCGCACTCGTGACTTCGTCTGTCTTGGCCAGCGCGCAGTCGCCGCGTTCGCTTCGGAGACCCTGACTCGTTGGCAAGACGTTCCAGAGCAGACGCTGGAGTTGACCGTGGAGGGCAACGGCGGCACCTATGTCTATCATCTAGTCGTCGAGCAGAACGTATCCCAGCAGAAGGCTAGGGTCAAAAACGAGCAGCTGTTCTTTGATGGTCATCCATTGGTCGAAGCGGATTTGGGTGATCTCCAGCTGTACAGAGATGACTTCTCAGAAGGTCCGCTAGTTCCGATGGACTGGGCGCTATCGGGACTCGGCTCAATCCCTCCAAGAGACGACAACCGAAAACTCGTCTGGTTCCGGGACTGGCTTGAGAGGATCATCATCGCTCAGATTGTTCCGCCGATGATGGAAGCGGAAAGCCCTGCAGAGCAGCGTGTCTTGTCCGACCATTTGGAGAACTACACTAGCTGGTACCGATACATCTATCAGAACCAAGGCTTGTCCCTACAGCTAACTGAGGAGCTGCGTCAGGTGCTTCCGGGTTTTCGCTACTTCGACCTTGTTGAGTTCGGTGAGCGACACCGGGTTCTCAGGGCAGTGTTCGGGTCAGAACATAGTGAACGTGCAGTGTCCTATGGCTTTGACGAACTGTCGGACGGTCAGAGGATGCTCATTGCTCTCTACACGATACTGTGTGTTGCGCACTGGAGGCAGGGCCCGTCCTACACAGTGTGCCTCGATGAACCGGCGAATTTCCTGGCTCTTCAGGAGATTCAGCCCTGGTTAGTGCAGCTTAATGACTACTGCATTGCCGGTGACGTGCAAGCCCTGATGATCTCACATCATCCTGAGTTGATCGACTATCTTCTGGGATCACAGGTGGGTATCTGGTTCGATCGTGAACCAAACCGACCGACGCGCGCGAAGACGATCGAATCGGTCGATCTGT
Organism: Anaerolineae bacterium; assembly: GCA_040774145.1. Taxonomy (GTDB): domain Bacteria; phylum Chloroflexota; class Anaerolineae; order B4-G1; family SLSP01; genus PWVB01. The sequence goes on along the minus strand of JAXGUU010000217.1, from coordinate 841 downwards.
CTGATGACGATCTTCCAGCCTCTGAGTTGATAGCCCGTGGATGGTTTGATGGTCAGGTACACTGAAGTCGTGGTTCTCTGCGAGGATCTCCAGCAGGAAGTGTTCTGTCGGAAGTTCCTTACGACGTGTGGGATTAACCGTCATCGCATCAGGTACCGCCGCTCGCCCAGTGGGTCAGCTGAGCAGTTTGTGAGGAAGCAGTATCCGAAGGAAGTCAGGGCTTTTCGCAGAAGCTGTGCTCATAAGGCGAATGTCGCGCTGGTGGTTATGGTCGATGCCGATGTCCTCACGGTCGATGAGCGCCGAAGACAGCTGTCAAGTGCACTGGCAGATACCGGCGAGGAGCCAAGACGCAACAATGAGCGCATCGGCGTTTTTGTGCCTAAGCGGAACATCGAGACCTGGATCCGTTACATCGAAGGCGAGTCAGTCAACGAAGTAGATACATACTCGAAGCTTGACAACCAGAGCGAGTGCAAGCAGGCCGTTGAGTGTCTGGTCAGAATCCGCGGTCAGTCGTTGCCCGCTGACGCGCCCCCGTCGCTGACAAGCTCGTGCTCAGAGCTTTCCAGGATTCTGTAGATCCCTGCGAGTGCCGACGCGTGCGTGCGCAAGGGAGTAGTACATCGTGGAACTCCTCGGCGGGTACCAGTTGTCGCTGCTAGATGCACAAGGCGTACCACAAGTTGTTCCCCCGTCTCGGTGGATACTACGCGCTGCATCAGTGCTGATCATACGCATGTTCGAGGGCCACCGGAGACCGACCGCCGATCGATGAATGGAGACGCCGCCGATTATAGAACGATTCGATGTAGCGGAACAGATCTTGCCGGGCCTGACT
>JAXGUU010000216.1:0-7232 GCA_040774145.1 Anaerolineae bacterium | reverse complement strand
TGACGCAGACGTCCACGCCCTGCTCGATGGCCTCAGGTCCAAGGTAGCGACCGAGGAAGATGGTCATCACGGCGACGTGCACCGGGCACGGGCGAGGGTCGACACCGATGGTGCCACTGCCACGGAAGACGAGCGGACGGACGTAGGCTGAGGTCAGCCCGTTGACTTTGACCGTCTCGACGCACGCCTGCTGCAGGGCCTCGGGCGTGTAGCCGATCTCCATGCGGTAGACCTTGCAGGAGTTGAAGAGGCGGCGGATATGTGCGTCGAGGCAGAAGATCGCCGGCGTGCCCGCGATATCGTAGGCACGGATGCCCTCAAAGACGCTGGAGCCGTAGTGCAGCGCGTGGACCGAGAGGTGGACGTTGGCCTGATCCCAGGGGATCAGTTTGCCGTCCAGCCAGATCAGCTCAGTAGGTTCAATGGCCATGGACTATCCTTCCTTCTGTAGGTGAAATGAGATCGAGCATCACTTGAGGATCGCTCCCTCGCTTGCCGATGCGACGTGAGCCGCGTAGCGCGAGAGATAGCCGGTCAGTGCCTTCGATACGGGTAGGCTCCAGCGGGCACGACGGCGCGCCAGCTCATCGTCGTCGACGTGCAGGGCGAGCGTGCGACCCTGAACATCGATCTCGATGCGGTCCCCCTCCTCGACGAGCGCGATCGGACCGCCGACGGCGGCTTCGGGCGACACGTGGCACAGCGCCGCTCCACGGGTGGCGCCTGAGAAGCGACCATCCGTCATCAGGGCGACGGTCTCGTCCAGCCCCATCCCGGCAAGGGCCGAGGTCGGCATCAACATCTCGCGCATGCCGGGACCGCCGCGGGGACCCTCGTAGCGGATGACGATGACGTCGCCGCTGTGGATCTCGCCCCCCAGAATGGCAGCCAACGCGGCCTCCTCCCCGTTGTAGACGCGGGCCGGACCGATGTGGTGCATCATAGTGGGCGCTACGGCGCCCGCTTTCACGACCGCGCCGTCGGGCGCCAGGTTCCCCTTGAGGATGGCCAGCCCGCCGTTGGTGCTGTAGGGATCATCGGTGGGACGGATGACGTTGGTGCCGGGCCCGTGAGAGGTGCGCCGGGCGACACCACGGACGTTCTGCGCGACCGGCTTGCCGGTGACGGTCGGCAGCTCTCCATGGATCAACCCGGCCTCCAGCAGGGAGCCCATGACGGCGGGGATACCGCCTGCCTCATCGAGGTCCTGCATGTGGTGCGGACCCGCGGGGCTGAGCTTGACCAGATAGGGGGTGCGGTCGCTGATCTCGTTGTAGAGGTCCAGCGGCAGCGTGATGCCGGCGTCGTGGGCGACGGCGGGCAGGTGGAGCACGGTGTTGGTCGAGCCGCCGATGGCCATGTCGGTGGCGATGGCGTTCTCGAAGGCGTCGAGTGTCATGATGTCGCGGGGGTGGACGTCGTCGGCGACGAGCTTCAGGATCTGCATCCCCGCCTCCTTGGCCAGCCGCAGCCGCGCGCCGGTCACCGCAGGGATCGTTCCGTTGCCGGGCAGCCCCATCCCCAGCGCCTCGGTGAGGCAGTTCATCGTGTTAGCGGTGAAGAGCCCGGCGCAGGACCCGCAACCCGGGCAGGCGGCGAACTCCAGCTCGCGCACCTCCTCCTCGCTCATCTTCCCGGCGCGGTAGGCGCCGACGGCCTCGAACATCGTCTTCAGGTCGATCTCCTCGCCGTTGTAGCGCCCGGCCATCATCGGCCCGCCGCTGACGAAGATGGCGGGCACGTTGACGCGCCCGGCAGCCATCAGCATCCCCGGGACGATCTTGTCGCAGTTGGGGATGAAGACGATACCGTCGAAGGCGTGGCCGATGACCATCGACTCGACGGAGTCGGCCACCAACTCGCGGCTGGGCAGCGAGTAGTTCATGCCGCCGTGGCCCATGGCGATGCCGTCACAGACGCCGATGACGTTGAACTCCAGCGGCGTGCCGCCCGCCATCCGCACCCCCGCCTTGACCGCCTCGGCGATCTTGCCGAGGTGCGTGTGGCCGGGCACGATCTCATTAAAGGCGTTGGCGATGCCGATGATGGGGCGGTTGAGCTCCTCCGCCGTCAGTCCGTTAGCGTAGAAGAGGCTCCGGTGCGGGGCCCTTGCGAAGCCTTTCTTGACTTGATCACTGCGCATGGTTCCTCCTGCTGATGCTGATATGGGAGACGGCGCGTCGCGCCGTCCTTACGAGTGGTTCAGGGCGGCGACGACGTGGTCGCCCATCGTGGCGGTGTCGACCCGCGTTGTGCCCGCGCTGTGGATATCGGGTGTGCGGTCGCCGGCCTCCAGCACGCGTGCGACGGCGGCTTCGACCGCGTCGGCTTCGCGCTCCAACCCCAGCGAATAGCGCAGCAGCAGCGCACAGCTCAGGATGGTGGCGAGGGGGTTGGCGATGCCCTGCCCGGCGATGTCGGGCGCACTGCCGTGGATCGGCTCGTAGACACCGTGGCTGCCGTCGCCCAGCGAGGCCGAGGCGAGCATACCCATGGAGCCTGCCAGCATTGAGGCCTCGTCGGTGAGGATGTCGCCGAACATATTCCCGGTGACCATCACGTCGAAGTCGGCAGGACGGCGCATCAGGTGCATCGCGGCAGCGTCCACGAGCATGTGCTCGAGCGTCACGTCCTGATAGTCGCCGCTGACCTCGACCACGACCCGGCGCCACAGGCGGGAGACCGCCAAGACGTTGGCCTTGTCGACTGAGGTCACCTTACCGCGGCGCTCGCGCGCCAGCTGGAAGGCTTTGTGCGCGATGCGCCGTACCTCGTCGGCGGTGTAGATCATCGTGTCGAAGGCGGTCGGCTCATCGGCGGTGGCCTCCTGGTGGGCGCCGAAGTAGATCCCGCCGGTGAGTTCGCGCACGACGAGCAGGTCGACGCCCTCCAGTCGCTCGGGCTTGAGCGGTGAGGCGTCGCGTAGCAAAGGGAAGATCTGCACAGGGCGCAGGTTGGCGTAGAGCCCCAGGCCCTTGCGCAGGCCGAGCAGCCCCTGCTCCGGGCGGACCTTGGCCTCGGGGTCGGACCACTTGGGCCCACCGACGGCGCCCAAGAGCACGGCATCGGCGGCTTGGCATGCAGCCAGGGTTGCCTCCGGTAGGGGCTCTCCGGTCGCGTCGATAGCGGCCCCGCCAATGAGATGCGGTTCGAAGGTGAAGGTGTGACCGTAGCGCTCAGCTACGGCGGAGAGGACTTTGACGCCCTCGGCGACAACTTCGACACCGATGCCGTCGCCGGGTAGGGTGACGATATTAGCTTTCACGATAGCTCCTCGAATCTCTGCGGGCCACGCGAAGAGTCGCATACCCTTCGCATGGTCGCCGCTGACTAGCTGTAGACGGTGAGCGCATCGGTGCTCGCTTCGGGCGAGACGATGCGGACGTAGCTCTGCAGGCTGCGGAGGTGTGCCGCAACGGCCTCCGCGTCGATGCCCGCCGGGGCATAGACGGTGAAGAGGACGCGTCGGGTCTCCGGTCGGATCTGTGTCCGCCGGTCGGGGCCATAGATGATGCTGGAGAGGATGCCCTCGCGGTCGGCGATGGTCATGTCATCGGACTTGAGGACCAGCTCCTCACCCCGGATCCCCACGTAGGTCTCGCTGCCGTGGGCGACGTCCACCGTGATCGGTGCTTGCACGACGTCCAGATCGTGACCTGCCGTGAGGAGGAGGTGCTCCAGTTCGGCCATGAACATCGCTTCGACCAAGGGGGCAGTGCTGACGATGGACCGTCCCTTGAGGATGACCGACTCGAGCTGGTGCTGGACGTGGTAGGTCTTCCTGAAAGGCTTGTAGTAGGCGTTGTAGGCCGCGATCACGGGCAGCGCCTTGATGCCGGCGCGGTCCAGGCCCGCGTAACGCGTGTGGAGACGTGCCTCCAGCGCCGCTTTCTCGCGCTCCAGGTCCTCACAGGACGCGGGATTCCTCACATCCTGCATGGTCAGAATCCCGATGTGCGCGCCCGGATAGGCAGTTCGCCAACGCTCGGCGATCTCCACGGATACCGTCATACAAAAGCCTCCCTACTTCGCATGGTCGTGACCGTAGGCTGCGGTCAGCCCATACTCTACGCCATCCGCGAGCGCTGTCCAGGAGGCCTCAATGATGTTCGTCGAAGCGCCCACGGTGCTCCAGCGCCGGGTTCCGTTCTCCATATCGAGCAAGACGCGGGTCGTGGCGGCGGTCCCGGCATCGCTGTTGAGGATGTGCACCTTGTAGTCGGCCAGCTCAAACTCGGCGATGCGCGGGTAGACGGGCTCAAGTGCCTTGCGCAGCGCTTGATCCATCGCATTGACGGGGCCATTGCCCTCCGCCGCCGTGTGGAAGACACGGTCGCCCACCCGGACCTTCACGGTAGCCTCGGCAAAGAGGCCGCGTCCCTCGCGGTGTTCCACGACGGCCATGAAGTCGATGAGCTCGAAGGGAGGGGTGTAGCCGTCGCGCGAGCGATGCAACATCAGCTCCACCGAGGCCTCAGCGCCCTCGAAGGTGAAGCCGCGATACTCCAGTTCCTTGATCCGCTGCAGGACTTCGGGGATCTCGGCGAGTTCCTTGGCGTCCAGGCCCATTTCATCGGCCTTGCTGAGCAGATTGCCGCGCCCGGAGAGCTCGGAGATCACCACGCGCGACTCATTGCCGACAAGTGACGGATCGATGTGCTGGTAGCTGAGGAGGCTGCGGCGCATCGCCGCGACGTGGATGCCGCCCTTGTGCGCGAAGGCGCTCAGCCCTACGAAGGGAGCGTGGCGATTGGGAACCTGGTTGGCGATGGAGGTCACGGTGCGCGCGACGCGGGTGAGTCGCGTGAGCTGTCCCTCCGGCAGGGCGGCACGCTGCATCTTGAGCTCGAGATTGGGGATGATGGGACAGAGGTCGGCGTTGCCGCACCGCTCACCGTAGCCGTTGATCGTGCCCTGCACGTGAACCGCACCGGCCCGGACGGCGGCGAGGCTGTTGGCGACGGCGAGCCCGCCGTCATTGTGCGCGTGAATGCCGAGCGGCACCTCCGGATAGCGTGCGGCGAGTGCGTCCCGGACCTCCGCGACGATCATCTCGACCTCCCAGGGCATCGCGCCGCCGTTGGTGTCGCAGAGGCAGAGGAGATCCGCGTCGCCTGCCATTGCGGCTTCGAGCGTCGCGAGGGCATAGGCCGGATCGGCCTTGTAGCCGTCAAAGAAGTGCTCGGCGTCGTAGATGACCTCCTTGCCGCAGGCCTTGAGATAGCGGGCGCTGTCGCGGATGATGCGCAGGTTCTCCTCCGGCGTCGTGCGCAGGACCTCGGTGACGTGGAGCGTCCAGCTCTTGCCGACCAGAGCGATGGTCGGTGTTTCGGCGGCGATCATCGCCTGAATGTTGGCATCGTCCTCGGGCCGGCTGCCGACGCGGCAGGTGCTGCCGAATGCCGTGATGCGTGCATGCGTGAGCTTCATGTCGCGGGCCCGCTCGAAGTAGGCCGCGTCCTTGGGGTTGGAGCCGGGCCAGCCGCCTTCGATGTAGTCGATGCCCAGGTCATCCAGCAGTCGCGTGATCTTGACCTTGTCCTCGACGGACAGCGAGATGCCCTCCGCCTGCGTGCCGTCACGCAGGGTGGTATCGTAAAGCCGGATTCGTGATTCCTCCATCAGATTTCCCCCTCTTGCTCTTAATCCCATGCCCGAGCATAGACGACCCCCCTGGCGATGGTGCGGCACCTTCGCCAGGGCTCAGAGACGGGACGGCGTCCCGTCTCGACGACAAGGGCTAACCGTGCAACTTCGCCCGTGTGTAGGGCACCAATCCCCCCGCGTCGATGATGCCCATAATGAAGGGGGGGAAGGGTGCGGTAGTGTAGACCTTGCCGGTTGTCTCGTTGGTGATACGCCCTGCTGCCAGATCGACGCTGACCTCATCTCCTGCAGCGACGTCCTTGGCAGCGTCGGTGCAGACGAGGATCGGCAAGCCGATGTTGATCGCATTGCGGTAGAAGATGCGGGCAAAGCTCTTGGCGATGACGCAGGAGACGCCGGCGCCCTTGATGGCCAACGGGGCGTGCTCACGCGAGGAGCCACACCCGAAGTTCTCACCGCCCACGATGATGTCGCCCGGCTCCACAGCGGCGGCGAAGGTGGGATCGATGTCCTCCATGCAGTGCTGGGCCAGCTCCTCGGCGGTGGACATATTCAGGTAGCGCGCCGGGATGATCACGTCGGTGTCGATGTTGTCGCCGTAGGTCCAGACCTTGCCACGGCGAAGGGTGTTCTGCTGCGTCACGACATCACCTCCTCGGGGCCGGCGATGCGACCCAGGACGGCGCTGGCTGCGGCGACCGCCGGGCCGCTCAGATAGACCTCGCTGTCGGTGTGGCCCATCCGACCGCGGAAGTTGCGGTTCGTGGTGCTGACGGCTCGCTCCCCGGCGGCCAGAATGCCCATATAGCCCCCTAGACAGGGGCCGCAGGTGGGTGTGCTGACCACGGCGCCCGCCTCGATGAAGGTCTCAATCAGTCCCTCACGCAGGGCATCCAGGTAGACCTGTTGGGTCCCAGGGATGACGATGCAGCGGACGTCGCGATGGACCGGGTGGCGGCTCAGGATCTCGGCGGCGATGCGCAGATCCTCCATGCGTCCATTAGTGCATGAGCCGATCACGGCCTGATCGATCACCACGTCACGGGCCTCGGCGACCGGGCGTGCGTTCTCAGGTAGGTGAGGGAAGGCAACCTGGGGCGTGATGTCGGTGACGTCGATCTCGATGACCTCGGCAAAGCGTGCGTCATCGTCCGTGCGCAGGACGTGATAGTCACGCCCGGCACGACCCTCGACGTAGCTCGTCGTGGTGTCATCCACCATAAAGAGCCCTGCCTTGGCGCCCGCCTCGATGGCCATGTTGGCCATGGTGAAGCGGCCCGCCATCGACATAGCATCCACGACCGGTCCGGTGAACTCCATCGCGCGGTAGAGCGCGCCGTCCACGCCGATCTTGCCGATGGTGGAGAGGATCAGGTCCTTGCCGCCAACCCAGGGCTGCAACTCGCCGGTGTAGACGAAGCGCATCGTCTCCGGCACCCGCATCCAGATCCGGCCCGTCGCCATCGCGACGGCGATGTCGGTGGAGCCCATGCCGGTGGCGAAGGCACCCACGGCCCCGTAGGTGCAGGTGTGCGAGTCGGCGCCGATGACGAGGTCGCCCGGCAGGACCAGGCCCTTCTCGGGAAGCAGGACGTGCTCGATGCCCATCTGACCGACGTCATAGT